>JAFPSY010000002.1:0-3093 GCA_017413585.1 Acholeplasmatales bacterium | reverse complement strand
CCTTAGGCTTTGCGATTGCATCTATTATCGTTAAGGGCTGGATGTATTTTTATACTAAGGCTAAAGCTAAACAATTAAAATCAGAAACTCTAAGAGCGGATGCAATTCATCATTTGACGGATTCTATTTCAAGTATTGCCTCTGTTATAGGTATTATAGGTTTAATCTTAGGTGGTAATATTTTAATATTAGATCCTATTATGACTATTGTCATTTCTTTATTTATCCTTAAGGTTTCTATCGATATATTTAAGGATGGAATCAATGAATTAATTGATAAGGCAGCACCAGAGGATTTTCAAGAAAACATCCATAAGGATATTCTAAATTATCCTGGAGTATTAGCTATTAATGATTTGAAAAGTAGAATGTTTGGAAGCAAAATCTATATAGAGCTTGAAATTGCAGTATTAGATACCCTAAGCGTAAAGGAAGGTCATGATATTGCAAAGGGAGTACATGATATGCTAGAGGGAAAATATGATAATATTAAGCATTGTATTGTTCATATTGATCCTTATTCAATTTCAAAGGAAGATAATGAAAAATAAATGAAAATACTACAATAACAATGAAATCAGCCAAATTGGCTGATTTTTGCTTTTTTTATGATATAATCATAAAAGCGAGGCGATTTATATGAATAAGTTTGAAGAAATTAGCAATTGCTTTAATGCAATTAAACACAATATAATAACCTGTAACGAGCTAGATAAGGATTTGTTTGCCTTTAGAGATTATAATGATTGGCTAGCTGTTTATAAAAAAAGAAGTGTTGCAGTAAGAGAGATTTATAAAAAGAATACAGAGATGGTAAATGTAATTAATTCTTATTTAAATAAAGATTTAGACTCCCAAGAGTATGATGCTCTATATATGGGCTATAGAACTCTAGAGGATAGAGATTTACATGATTCTTATTTTATTATTCGTATCATTGATAAGCTCATCCCTTATTATGAAAATATAAAGGATTATAATAAATTAATTCATTTATATCAGGATAGATGCTATGAATATGGATGCTTTTTAAGATTGGATGATTCTACCTTAGAGCAATTAAAGATAGATTTACATAAGATTAAGAATTTAAGAGTTCATTATAAGGATTTAGCTAGCATTAATGAAAGAAGATTAATCTATGTTGCATATTATAATATTTTAAAATCATTACCTGAATATAGTAATAAATATAATCAGGATATTATAGATGTATTTAAAGAGGCTAAGGCCTTTTATCAATCGAGTGATATAAAGGATATGATGGATCAAGAAATTGCACATCATGAGGGTAATTTATTAAATATAATGCTACTACATAGCTTTATGTATTATTTAGATGATGGATTATCCCAGCAAATGGAATATATTGATTTAATTGATGAAATCAAGGATACCTTTGAGGATGAAATGGATACAGATTTATGTAATGCTGTATTAAATTATTTCCATGATCAAATGAATGATGAGGAATTTGTTTATTATTTAAAGAATTATTTAGGATTCTATTTAAATGATACAAATGAATTGACCTTCAATGAATCAAGAGATGAAATCTTTATTCGTGCAGAAAATCTATTTAATACGGCATTTATGTTCTTTGATTTCCTAAATTGCTCTTATTTGAGTATAGAAGAAAGACAAAAGGAATCCTTGAATGTAATTTATGCTATTGCTGGCTTTTTAAACAGAATTCCTCAGGAAAAATATACGATTGCCTTTGATGAGGCAGCATCTACTTTAATTCGTAAGGCACTACCTTTTATTTCTACTATTGAGGATAAGGAAGGATTATTAAGGGATATTTTAGTGAAGAAGCAGCCTGCGAATTATATGCATTCCTTGATGGTCGAAAGAATTTCCTTGAGTATTTTAGATTATATAAATAATTCTAAGGATTTATTGTTAAATGAATTCTATAAGATTGGTTTTTCAAATTACGATGAGGTAAGAACCTATGTTTCAAGAGCAGCAAGAATTCATGATTTAGGTAAATCTTTATCTACTGGATTAATTACACAGCAGTATAGAAGCTTAACAGATTTAGAATATAAATATGTGAAGAAGCATCCAGAAAAGGGACTTGCATTAATCGGTAATGATAAGGATTTTGCGCCATATTTTGATGTTATGATTGGACATCATAAGGATTATGATGGTAAAAATGGATATCCTGTATATTTTGATAATACGAAATCAAAATATAAGATTATTATTGATTTAATCAGAATTGCAGATGCAATAGATGCAGGTACGGATTGCTATGGAAGAAATTATTCCTTGGGTAAGAATTTTGATATGCTTTTCCAAGAGCTTGTCGATGGCGAGGGTACAAAATATAATCCATTTATTGTCGAATTTATAAGAAATCATTCCAATTTAATGAATGAGCTTAGATACTATACCATTGATGGTAGATATGAACAAATATATAATACATATTTTAAGTAGGTGATAATTATGGCATGTACAACAATTTTAGTTGGTAAAAAGGCATCCTATGATGGCTCTACTATGGTAGCTAGAAATGACGATGGTCATTTTGACACAAAGAAGGTTATTGTAGTAAATCCTTGTGATCAGCCAAGAAAATATAAAAGTGTCATTGGAAAGCTTGAAATAGAGCTTCCAGATAATCCAATTGGATATACCTCTGCACCAAGTGTAGATAAAACACATGGTATTTGGCCTGCCATGGGTATTAATAAGGCGAATGTTGCAATGACTGCAACAGAAACCATCACATCGAATGCGAGAGTATTAGGTGCTGACCCATTAGTTTTCCCAAAGAAAAAGGAGAATGAGAAAGAAGAGGATATTCCAGGTGGTATTGGTGAAGAGGATTTAGTAACTTTAGTTTTACCTTACATAAAAACTGCAAGAGAAGGCGTTATTCGTTTAGGTGGCTTACTTGAAAAATATGGTACCTATGAAATGAATGGTATTGCCTTTAATGATGAAAATGAGGTATGGTGGTTAGAATCTATTGGTGGACACCACTGGATTGCAAGAAGAGTTAAGGATGATGAATATGTTATTATGCCAAACCAATTTGGTCTAGATCGCTTTGATATAGAGGATGCATTTGGGGCT
>JAFPSY010000199.1:0-4031 GCA_017413585.1 Acholeplasmatales bacterium | reverse complement strand
AGCATTATCATTTATTATTAGAGCTTAAGGGAGAGCATCTTGCGATGCTTGAAATGAGAAGCCATGTGGCTTGGTATTTAAAGGGTATGCCAGGATCCGCAAGGGTAAAGGATGAATGTAATCATCATACAAATTTCGATGAAGTATTAGCTATATTAAGAGAGTATCTAAATATTCAATATTAGTACTGTCGTTATTGACAAAAATGTATTACTTTTTATAATAAAACATAGCATATATTTCAAATGATCTTTAAGAGGATTGACTGAAAACAAGTCAATCCTTTTTTTGCGTTTGTGTATATTTTTAGTCATTTTCTTTAATTTTGTATTTTAAAAACGCCTTGCGAAAAATTTTCGTAAAACTTTCACAACATTTTCAATATCTTTCATGTTGTATTGTTTAAAAAATGTGGTATCATTAAATTGTGATAGGCTCACTATCACATTGATAGAAAGCCTTTGAAATTGAGATTGTTATAAAAAAGGGGATGACGAAAATGAATAAAATGAAGGATAAAGCAAAGGAATTCATCATTGATGAGGCTTGCAAAATGTTCCTTAAGGATTCCATTGCAGGGGTTACGATGAGTGACATTGCAAAGGAAGTAGGAGTAGGAGATGCAACAATGTATCGCTACTTTGGCTCGAAACAAAAAATCATTATGGGAGTTGCTGTTAAGCTTGCAAAAGAGGTTTTTGAAAAATATTCCAAAAATGATGAAGAAAAAACAGGCTTTGAAAGAATAAAAGATTTCTATTATACATATCTTGATGTATTTAAAACCAACAATTCCTATTTCTCTTTTATTAGAGAATTCGATGCATTCTTCTTAACAGAAGCTAAGGAAAAGGTTGATTATGAATATGAAATTGATTTATTCAAGAATAAATATATAGAAGCATATGTTTGGGGTGTACAGGATGGTACAGTAAAAAGAATTGATAACGTTGAATTATTCTACTATTCTACAACTCACGCTTTATTAAATCTTTGTAAGACTCTATCTTATAGTGGTGTATTAGTAAGCCAAGATGAGAAGACCTCCAAAGAGGATGAAATTAAGGCATTAATCGATATTATTCTTTATCGACTAAGTAATAAATAAAAACAAAAAAGGAGAACAAAAATGAAAACAAGAAGATTAACAAAAAAAGAAATGTGGATTTTCGCTATTGGTCAGCTAGGCTGGTCAATTCTTGGTGGTATTATTAGCGCATGGCTAGTATCCTTCTATTTACCTACTAAGGAAAAGGGAACAAATTTCTTTTCTGGCACAGAAATTAATTTTTACACTATTATTCAGCCAGGCTTGATTATTGGTGGATTCTTAACTATTTTAGGTTTAATTACTGCACTTTGTAGAGTATGGGATGCAGTATCGGATCCATTAATTGCAAATTTAAGTGATAATTCTAAAAACAAGAAGGGAAGAAGAATTCCTTTCATGAGAATGGCAGCAATTCCATTTGCTGTAGTCACTATTTTAGTATTTATGGCACCATCTTTATTCTATGGTGGAACAGAGCCTAATGGCTGGAATGTTGCATGGGTTGCTGTAATGCTTGTATTATTCTATACATTTATGACTATCTATTGTACACCATATAATGCATTAATCAGTGAATTTGGTAAGACTCAGGAAGATAGAATGAATATTTCTACATATATTTCCTTAACTTACTTTGCTGGTACATTAATTGCTTATTTACCATTCGTATTTGGTGGAATTGTAAGAGGCTTTGGTGTTGGATATTATTGGAGCTATGTAATTTGCTTCATTCCATTAGTTGTTATTGCATGTGTAGCTATGTTAATTCCTACATTCCTATTAAAGGAAACAGATTTCGTAGAGCCTAAGCCATCTGGAACAAATGCATTCAAGAGCTTAACTGCAACATTCAAGAATAAGAATTTCTTAAAGTTCTCAGGCTCTGATGTAATGTATTTCGTTGGTTTAACTCTATTCCAAACAGGATTACCATTCTTTGTAAAGGTTACAATGGGATTAGATGAATCTTGGACAATGTATCTACTTGGTGGTATGACTGTATTATCTGCATGCTTCTACCCTATCGTTTCTAAGCTTGTAGCTAAGTGGGGTAAGAAGAAGCTTGTTATCGCTGGTTTCTTAGGTCTTGCTTTAGCATATACATTAACTGCATTAGCATATCCTATTACTCATAATGAGACATCTATCTTAAGCTATGTTGTAGGCTTTGGTGTTGTAATTATTGCTGCATTCCCTATGGCATTATTAGGTATTATTCCACAAGCCATCGTTGCCGATGTTGCTGAAGAGGATTCTATTGTAACTGGAGAAAAGAGAGAAGGTATGTTCTTTGCTGCTCGTACATTTGCAATGAAGCTTGGTCAGTCTATCGCTATGCTAGTATTTACTTCACTTGCCGTAATTGGTGCATCCACTATTGAAGAAGAGGTTGATCCAAACCAAATTTCTGCAAAGTGGGAAGGTGTTACTATTGTTGCAATTGTTGCAGTAATCTTCTGTGTACTTGGTGCAGTAATCTTATTATTCTACAATGAGAAGAAGGTAATGGCTACAATTAAGGATCATGAGCAAAAGGCTGCATTAGAAGGTGTATCCTTTGATGATGAAGAAAAATCTCCTGTAGAAGAGGCTGCTCAAGAGGTAGCTCAAGAAGAAACTACAGAAGTAGAAGAAGCTACAGAAGTAGAAGAAAAAGAAGAATAATTCTAATAAAGGGTAGGAATCGTATATGAAATTTGAAATTACTTATGTAACAAGCGGTAAGCCAGTTACTATTACACAAAACGATTCGAATCTAGAAATTATATTCGATCAAAAGAATGTAAGAAATATAGTAACTCTAAAAGCAAATAAAAAATTAACTGTATTAAGTGCTAAGCTTTCCTTAGATTTTGAGTTCAAGGAAAATGATGCATTATTCTGTAATGGATATCAATCCTGTACAGATACACAGGAATTTGGTATTCATGATAAATTAAATAATTTAAAGCAAATCCCAGGCTTTGGTGTAAAGATGTTTTCCTTTAAAAGCTATGGTGATATTGCATTCTATGAATATCAAAAGAATGTATTACATGGTTGGGATGTAGGATACATCCGTGGAGATGAAAACCTATTTATTGGTAATAATAACTATAAATGGGCTGGATTAATCATAGAATTCCATGTAGAAAAGAATAAGATTGTACTCGTTGATGATATTAATAATGTTGTATTAAAAGAGAATGAAGAGAAGGTATTCTTCGATTTCAATTTAGAAAAATTTGAGGATTTAAATCATTTAGAATATTTCAATCAATTTAAGCCAAGAACAACAAAGAAGATTGTTGGTTATTCCTCTTGGTATAATCACTTTGATAAAATCAACGAATCTATATTAATTGAGAATTTAAAGGCTGTAGATAAAAAATATTTCAATCTATTCCAAATTGATGATGGCTATGAATCTAAGGTTGGAGATTGGAAGGTCTGTGACCATTCCAAATTCCCTAACGGATTAAGAAGCGTTGTAGAAAAGATTCATGAAAAAGAACTAATGGCTGGTATTTGGGTTGCTCCATTTGTAGCACAGGAGGGCTCAAAGCTATTAGAGACACATCCGGATTGGTTTAAGAAGGATTCTGATGGAAAGATGATCAAATGTGGATCAAACTGGGGAGGATTCTATGCCCTAGATTTCTATAACGAGCATGTTAGAGAATATATTAAGGATTGCTTATTATTCTTTAAGGATTTAGGCTTTGATTATTTCAAGCTTGATTTCCTATATGCAGTATCCTTACCAGTATATGAAGGAAAGAATAGAAGTGAGGTTGCAACAGAAGCATATAGCTTCTTACGTGAGATATTAGCTGATTCCCTAATTTTAGGTAACAGCTGCGTTATGGCACCTGCCTTCGGTGTGTTTGATTTTGTTCGTGTAGGACCATCTGTAACAACAGAGTGGGATGATTCATGGCTAATGAGAAAAATGCACCGTGAAAGAAATTCTACAAAGCATACAATCTTAAATACAATT
>JAFPSY010000022.1:0-4935 GCA_017413585.1 Acholeplasmatales bacterium | reverse complement strand
AGCTATTGCAGCGATTATATTTATTGTATTGTGGAGAGTAGGTGTTATTTCCTTTGGAGATAAAAAGGATACTCCAGTTGAAACAACTACAAATCCAGTAGAAACTACAACGACTACAATACTTTCAACAACAACAGAAGTTATAGAAGAAAAAAGCTATAGCTTTGATAGTAATTTAAAATATTATAAGGTAGAATACGATTCTATAAATAATGAATTCCTTGTAAAGGAAGAGGCATCCTTAGAAAAAGATTCCTTATATATTATTGCAAAAGATGTATCAGGTGTGGTATCCTTATATATCCTAGAGGATAATAACACAAAGGAAGTATCCATAGGTGTTTTACCAGCCAAGGTAGAAAAGGAATATGTTTGGATTTTTAAGGAGACTAAGGATTCAAAGAATGAATTTGTAAAATATGTAGGTGGAATTGTTGAAGGTGTTTGTTATGATGAATTCCAAATTCATTTCATGATGCTTGGAAATGATGCTGCAGGAGATTGTACCTATATTAAGGCTGGAGATACAGATATTTTAATTGATGCAGGCTCAACTGTAGGATCCTATACTACAACTAGTGCTTATATTAATCAGTATTGTCAGGATAAGAAGCTAGAATATGTTGTTGCAACACATGGTGATGCAGATCATATCTATGCATTCCCTAAATTCTTCCAAAATTATGAGGTAGATACGGTAATTGATTTTACAAGCGAAACCTATACACAATTCCAAGAATTTAAGAATTCTGGAAAATCCTCTAGAGACTATTTTGCAGGTACTACAAAAACAACAGCTACCTATGGTAATTATTTAAATGCTAGAGATACCTATGCGAAAAAGCATTATACGGCTGGAGATTGTTATTTGAATTTAAATGGTGCGAAAAGAACATATCAGCTATCTGAAAGCGTAACGATGGATATCTTATACAATTATTATTACTATGATAATGATAATAATGGTAAGGTAGATTCTACAGATGAAAATAATTTCTCTGTATTAACTCTATTTACCTATAACAATAATGGCACATATCATAGATTCTTCTTAGGTGGAGATTTAGAGCTTGAGGGTGAAGAAAAATTTGCTGAATACTATGATGGCTCAACAAATGAAAAAACAATGTATTCTGTTGATTTATATAAGGCAGGACATCATGGCTCTAAAACATCATCGAATGATTGCTTATTAGATATATTACAGCCAAAGCTTTGTGTTGCTTGCTGCTGCTGTGGTACTGATGAATATACCGCAAATACAAATAACCAATTCCCTACTCAGGATTTCATTAATCGTATTGCAAAATGGACGGATAGAGTCTATGCACCAACGGTATGTGATTTTGAAATTGCTGTTGCTAAGCAAGCTAAAGACAAAAATGGTAATTTAAAATATGATAAGAATGGTAACCCAGAATCGGATAAGACCGGTGCTAAGGTTGGAGAAGAATATATGCATTCTGTAGGCTTTAGAGCTATGAATGGTAATATTATTGTTTCATCGAATGGTATAAATATTGGCCTTTGGGCTTCAGATAATCTAATCAAGCTTAAGGATAGTGAATGGTTTAATCAAACCATTACACTAAATGGCGAAGAAAGAAAGATGAGGACTTGGCCAACGAAGTAAAGGGAGGAAATATGGAACAAATTTTACAAAAAATTAAGGAATTTAATAGAATTATTATTCATGGTCATTCAAGACCAGATGGAGATTGTATTGGCTCTCAATATGGTCTATATCATCTAATTAAGGCATCTTTCCCAAATAAAGAGGTATATGTTACTGGTGAGGTATCCAATTATGTATCCTTTATTGGAGAACCTACATTAATTGATGATGCATTATTTAATGATGCATTATCCATTTGTGTAGATTGTAGTGTGTTAGATCGATTATCTGATGGTCGTATTACAAAATCAAAATATGTAATTAAAATTGATCATCACCCAAATGTAGATCCATATGGAGATTATATGTATGTAGATACAACAGCTCCAGCATGTGCTCAAATTATTACAGAATTCTATTTGAAATTTAAGGATGAATTAGTTCTAAATAAGGATGCAGCTACTGCATTATATACAGGTATATTAACGGATACAGGTAGATTTAAATTTGATTCCGTAAACGCAAGAACCTTTAATGCTGCCGCATGCTTAGTGGACCATGGTGTTGATTTAGCCTATATTGATAACAAGCTATCTGTAGAAACACTAGATACCCTAAAGCTTAAGGGTTGGGTTTTAACAAACTTTAAGATGAGTGAGCATGGCTTTGCCTATATTGTATTAAAAAGAGAAACTATAGAGCAATTTAATGTTTCTGATGAGGATGCATCCAACCAGGTATCAACAATATCTACAATAGAAGGATGTCCTGTTTGGGCATTATTCATTGAGTATCCAGGCGAAATTAGAATAAGATTAAGATCTAGAGGTCCTGTGATTAATGTTTTAGCCTCAGAATATGAAGGTGGAGGACACCCTAAGGCTGCAGGAGCTAAGCTTCCTTCTTGGGATTCGTTAGATTCATTTGTAAAAAAAGCAGATGCTTTAACATATGAATATAAAAAGTCTCTTGAAAACTAGATAAAAATTTAGTAGAATAATAAGGGTCTTACAAAAAGACCCAAAAATAGGACTATAGCCAAGCGGTAAGGCAAGGGACTTTGACTCCCTCATGCGCTGGTTCGAATCCAGCTAGTCCTGCCATCAAAGAATAATAGAGACCTAGCAATAGGTCTTTTTTCTGTGGCTGAAGATTTAGAAACATTGTATTGATAATGGGAAAATACTAACAAAAGGGAGTATTTATATGATAAAAGTAGTATGTTATGGAGATTCAAATACTTATGGATATAAGCCATATCACGAAAGATATGATAAGGCTTATCCTGAAATATTAGGATCTATCTTAGGAAATAATTATAAGGTATATAATGAAGGATTAAATGGAAGAACATCTATTTATAATGATCCTAATCCAGAAAGAATTGGTATCAATAATGTAGAGGAAGCATTAAAGAAATATAAGCATATAGATTATTTAATATTTATGCTAGGGACTAATGATTTAAAGGTGGGTAATGCTACTAATGTTGATGAAATCTATAATGGATTAGATAAGATATTAACTAAGATAAATAATTTAGGTATAATTGATCATTATATATTTATTTCTCCAATTAAGGTTGGAGAAGACTTAGATAAGAATGCTAATAAGCTATCACTTCATTTTTATGAAGTATATGAAAGATTAGCAAAGAAATATAAACCGGATTATCTATTAGATGCTCAAGCATTAATTACACCATCTTTTGATAATTGCCATTTTAAAGAAGAAGATCATTATGTATTAGCAAAAGCTTTAGCAAGCTTTTTTGAAACAAAAGATTGTAAGATTTGAAACAGGATATAAAGTCCTGTTTTTCTTTGTTTTGATAATATTATTTATTATAAGTTTCATATAAAATGCTAATCTACAAAAATTTAAAAAAAGATTAGATTAGAAAGTATAATCAAGGAAATGATATTAGATATAAAAGATTAGTTAATAGTAGTTGTTTCAATTATATTTTGATAAAAAAAGCTAACCGTACAACAAATATATTGACATAATGATTTGAATTTGATAAAATGTAAGCGTAAATGCTAACACGCTAACATAATTATAGGAGGTAGAATTATGGTATTCGGTGAATTTATTAAAGAAAAAAGACAAAATAAAGGTATTACTTTAAGAGCATTTGCAGATAAAGTTGGTATTGCTCCGGCATATATGAGTGATATTGAAAAGTCTAAGAGAAATGCTCCGACACAAGAAATCTTAGAAAAGATGATAAGAGTACTAGAATTATCAAATGATGAAGCAAATGAATTGTTTGATTTAGCTGCTAGTAGTAAAGATGCGATTGCACAAGATTTAAAGGAATATGTTAGTGATAATCAAAATGTAAGAGCGGCATTACGTAAGGCAAAAGACCTTAATTTAGGAGATGATGAATGGATTAAGATTATTGAAGAAATGATGCACAAGAAGTAGGTGGCATTATATGTATTTTTATTTAAAAGAAAAATTAGAAATTATGGCTAATGAACTTAATAAGGAATTCTATCCAGAAAGATTAGAAAAGGTAATTCCATTTGATGCATATGATTTTATGGAAAAACAAAGATTAGAAATTGAGTGGAAGTATATAACTCCAAATAAGAAATTATTAGGAATGATATTTTTTGATGATGCAGTTTGGCCTGTTTGGGACAGTGGGAAATACAAAAAAGGTGATTACCCACATAATGAATTCTTTAAAAAAGGAACGGTGGTAATTAATAATATTCTTATTGATGAAAAAGATGCCAAAAAAGAAAGATTTGTTACAGGGCATGAAGCAATGCATTGGGTTAAAGACAAGGATTATTTTAAGACTCATGGAACTGATGTAATTCATGCATGTAAAGAAGAAGTATTCGAAAAGACTTATTGGAGCAATCGAATGAGTGAAGAAGACATTATTGAAAGACAAACTAATTATTTAAATGCTGCAGTACAAATGCCTAAAAATTTAATTAAAAGAGAGTTTTTCAAGAGACTAAGATATAAAAATATTCCAGAAGGTCCAATCGAATACACAAGATATATGCAAAAGCATATTAAAAGTTTAGCTGATGATTTTGGATTAAATTACAATCCAGTATTATATAGGCTATATGATTTAAATATTCTAAAAAGAAAGGAATGATATTATTGAAATTAAAATTAAATAAAAAAAGCCCACCCGAATATCAGGTGAGCAGAATCATGATATGTGTATACCACGACCTAAGCACTTGTGATTATACCATAAATGATTCAAAAAAGTCAAATTTTATGCATAAAAAGGAGGAAGAATTATATGGTATATTCGCATAAGTTAATTGAAAAAGTAAATT
>JAFPSY010000198.1:0-9670 GCA_017413585.1 Acholeplasmatales bacterium | reverse complement strand
TAACCTTTAAAGAAAAAGATATAATTGTTACATCGGCAAGCTTGAGTGAGAAGGATGAATATGCAGGAGATGTATTCCTGTTAAAAACGAATTACAAGGGTAAGGAAGAATACTATATAGATTTAAACGAGGTATAAAAGGGAATCGTATGGAAGAAAAGGTAGAGGAGTTTTTATCCATTGAGGATGAATTTTTTAATCTAGATCATAAAAATAAAATTGCACATATGGAGCTTGAATTTAAAACACCAAAGGAAATCTTTGATTTTAATGCTGTAACAAAAATACCACTCATCAATGATAATTTTATTGAATGGATAAAGTATGTATTGGATATGGCACCAAAAAAGTATTCTATAGATATATCCGTTTCCTTTTGCCATATGGATGGTTATAGTAGTGAATACTTAAAAACAATATTCTTGAAGAATTCTATATTGGAATTTAAAAGAATAGAGAAGATGGCATCCAAGAAAAATCATATTGCCATATGGCTCATCATTCTTGGAGTACTATTATTAGTATCTACGATTTTCCTTACAGGCTTTTGGAAGGAGGATGGTGTAGTTAAGCAGGTTGTAACCTATATATTAGATATTGCAACCACCGTTACTATTTGGGAGGCTTTGACCATTCTTGTTGTCGATACTACAGAAAGAAGAAGCAAATTAAAAAATATATATTCTAGAGTTAAGTCGATAAGCTTTCAGGAAAAAAACTAGAGATTAAGCACCAAAATGGTGCTTTTTTTTGGACACTTTTCATAAAAACGTATCAAAATTAACATTTATGTATCAAAACACATCTATTGTTTGGTATAATATATATAATGCAGTGCTTTATAGGGGGTAACTATGAAGAAAGACAAGGAAAGAATGAATATTGATCGTTCTATAGAAAATATGGAATCAGGTCTTAATGAAAAGGAAGTATCTATAAGAATAAAGGGTGGATACCAAAATAAATCGATGAAGAAGCTTGAAAAATCTACAGGTGAGATTATTTTCAAGAATACATTCACCTTCTTCAATATTATTTTATTATCGATTGCCGGATTATTCTTAGCTTTTATGCTTATCCTTATGTCCTTAGGTAGACAGGATGTTGTTGATGCACATTTTGGATTCTCTAAATTTGGATTCTTGATTCCTGCAATCATGAATACCTGTGTAGGTACATATCAGGAGATTGCATCAAGAAAAACAATCAGAAAGCTAAGAATTGTAACTAAGGCAAGAAGTATAGCTTTAAGAGGTGGAAATGAGGTTGAGCTTAACGCAGAGGATTTAGTTATCGATGATATCGTATTACTTAAGCCAGGTGAGATGGCAACTGCGGATTTAAGGGTTTTATCTGGTATGGTATTAGTAGATGAATCTATGCTTACAGGAGAAGCCGATTACATTCAAAAGAATGAAGGAGATACCATATTAGCTGGTTCCTCCATTATTGTTGGTTCTGCGAAAGCGATTTGTACTGAGGTTGGTGATGAAACCTATTCTGCAAAGCTTAGTCAAAAGGTTAAAAGTAGTGCAAATCACTCCTCTGAGCTTATAAAGGAAATTGAAAGAATCATGCGATTCCTAACGATTTGCTTGGGCATTGTTACAGTAGTTATCTTTATTACATTGATTATAAAAATTAGTGTTAAGGGTGACCAGCCAGAGCTTTGGGATGGTATGACTTTAAGCTTAAATGATCCTGTTGCTTGGGCAAGAATTATGATTACTGCAGGCTCCTATGGTGTTGGTATTATTCCATCAGGATTAATCCTTACTACCTCTGTAACTATGATGATTTCCATTGCATCCTTATCGAAAAAGCAAACCCTAGTTCAGCAGTTATATTCCCTAGAGAATCTTTCTCGTGCAGATACGATTTGTCTAGATAAGACAGGTACCTTAACGGATGGTACTATGGTATTAGATGATGTAAGAGCCTTCTGTCACTTGGAGGATGTTGTATATCATGTAAGGAATTTACTTGGCTCAAGTGAAAGTAAAAATTCAACTGCAATGGCTTTATTTAATAAATTTGGTGAAACAAAGGATGCACCAATAAAGGAAATTATTCCATTTTCTAGTGTATATAAGTATTCTGGTATTGTATACGATAATGGAGACAGGCTTATTATGGGTGCTCCAGAATATTTATTAGATAAAAATGATAATCGATTATCTATTGTTGATGAGATGGCTCATTTAGGTAAAAGAGTTATTGCATTAAAGCTAAATGATAAATTGCTATGCTTCTTTATTATTTCGGATCACATTCGTGAATCTGCAAGGGACACCTTAAAATTCTTTAGTGAGAATAATGTAGATGTAAAGGTTATTAGTGGTGATAACCCTATAACTGTATCAAAAATTGCTAAGGATTGTGGTATTCAAAATAGTGATAAATATATTTCCTTAGAGGGTGTATCACTAGAGGATATTCATAATATTGCAACAGAATATACCGTATTTGGTAGAGTATCTCCAGAGCAAAAGGAAGCATTAGTCGTAGCTTTAAAGGATAAGGGACGTAAGGTTGCGATGACAGGAGATGGAGTTAATGATATCCTAGCCCTAAGAAAGGCGGATTCCTCAATTTCCTTTGCTAATGCGACTGAGGCAGCAAAGTCTGTATCTGATGTTATTTTGCTAGACAATGATTTTTCACATTTAAAGGAAGTCGTAGGAGAGGGTAGAAGAGTAATAGGTAATGTACAAAAAACCGCGATTCTATTCTTAATGAAATCTATCGCAATTGTCCTACTTGCGTTCTTTACTATTCCATTATCAAAGGGTCAAATGTGGTTCACAATTGAAAATTCTTATATGCTTGAGGCAACCGTTATTGGTACTGGTGGATTCTTCATTTCTATTTCAGCGGGTAGTAAGGATCCTCTTAAGGGCTCTTTTGTTAAAAACATAAGAATGAAAGCTATTGTTGCAGGATTGCTTGCGGCTGTCGCGATTATTATTCCAATTCTATGCTTTACGATTCCTTCTTATTTTAATCTAACACCAATCATCAAGGCAGAAAATGTTAAAACAATGGTTACAATCTTGCTTACGATTGCAGGCTATGTTGTGCTTTTAACCTTATGCTTACCATTTAAGGGTCAGCAAGCCTTTGCCTTCTTGATTACATTAGTGCCAGGCACAATCTTAGCCTTTGCACTTCCAACCTCCTATATTGGTGGAGACCCAACAGGTCCAGAAATGTTTATAGATAAAACAGGAACCTCATTTTATAATTGTCAATTCTTCCATGAGCTATTCCAGCCATGGAATGCAAGTGTAATCATGAATTTCTATTCTGATTATAAGAACTATATTGTTCTTGCAATATTTACATTAATCATGTTCCCTGTGTTTGCTCAATTATTTAAGCTATTAGATGTATATATTAATAATTCTTATGATAAAGAATTATCTAAGGCTCAGGTTAGAGCAAAGCGTAAGGAAATCCTTTCAAGGTTAAGAGGAAATAGATTACAAAAGGATTAGAATAAAATAGAACCATATGTTGTACATATGTAAGAAATGTTGTAAAATATAAGGCTTGGTGTATCCAAGCCTATTCTTTTTGGAGGCTATATGACAGAATTAAGGAATTATTATGGACAATTGCTTTATAAAATAGATAGGAATGATATTATGGATTTCTATTATAGAAAGCTATATTTTATAGATAATAATGATATTAAAGAATATAACTCAAGAAAGCTTATCTACCGTATTAAGGGTGATGAAATACAAGACTTCTATGGAAAGATATTATGGCGCTTTGATGGTAAATATTTAAAGGATTATTATGGTAAAATTCTTTATGTATATGATACGGGAGCCATCAAAACCTTTGGTGGCCATGTAGAATATAAAATAATCGATGCAAAGAATAAAATGGAAATTATGGCTCTCTTTGCTTTGTTTGTTGTGAGGTAATGATATGAGTACATTTAGTGAAAAGAACATGGTAGATATAAACCAAATCTATAATGCATTAACGAGTAAAAATAGAACCTATGAGCAAAAGGTATTAGATTTAGCACATTGTGCTGAAAACAGCCTAAATGTTTTAAAAATGAATGATACGATGCTTCATTATTTTGAAACAGGTGCAATCAATGATTTATTTGAAGGTCATGCACCCTATAGACCTAGATATATTATGGTAGATTTTGATGCATTCATGAAAAATGGATCCAAGTTTTTAAGGCTTAATCCTCCAAAGACCTTTGATGAGGCAATATTTAGTCTAATGACGCTATATCATCATATCCCCTCCATTACGAATTTCCCTGTATATTTAGGTAATTTGGATTATTTACTTGAGCCATTTAGTAAGGATTTAGATGATGATACGATAAAAGAAAAGCTAAGATTATTCTTTAATTTTTTAGATCGAACCATTGATGATTCCTTTTGCCACGCCAATATTGGTCCTAAGGAAACAAGAATGGGAAGATTAATTTTAGAAGTAATATCTAACCTAGAAAATACAGTTCCTAATCTAACTATAAAATATAATAAGAAAGAAACGAGTGATTCCTTCTTAAAGCTTGCAATAGATACAAGCTTAAAATGCTCAAATCCAGCTATTTGTAATGATGATTTAAATAAGGATTATTATAATGGGGGATATGGAATATCCTCTTGCTATAATATTTTACCCATTAGAGGTGGCGCATATACACTTACAAGAATTACTCTAACCTGCCTTGCAAGGGAAGCAAAGAATATGGATGATTTTTTAAATCATTTACTTCCTGAATGCTTAGAATGCATTAAGGATTATGAAAATGAAAGAATAAAGTTCCTTGTTGAAAAATCAGGCTTCTTTGAATCTAGCTTTTTAGCTTCTTAGGGATTAATTGATAAGAATCGCTTTGTACCTATGTTTGGTGTAACTGGTCTTGCAGAGGCAGTAAATACCTTACTTAAGGATAAGAATTTAAAATATGGTCGTGATCAAGAAGCAGATGATTTAGGCAACAAAATTATGGATAAAATAAAAGATATTGTATCTAGCTTTAAAGCTCTATATACTCCTTTAACAGAGAATCATTTTATGTTACATGCCCAGGTTGGACTTGATTCGGATACAGGTATTACCTCGGGTGTAAGAATTCCTATTGGGGATGAGCCAGAATCCTTTAGAGATCATTTAATTCATTCTGCAAGATATCATAAATATTTCCCTGCAGGGGTTGGAGATATATTCCCTATTGCAAGTCATGTTAAGCAAAATTTAGATTCCTTACTAGATATAGTAAAGGGAGCATTCTCTATTGGTGTTCATTATATGTCCTTTTATAGTAGTGATACGGATTTAGTTCGTATTACTGGCTATTTAGTAAAAAGAAGTGAAATGGAGAAATACTTTAAGGATATGGCAGTCATTCATCAAACGACTGCCTTGGGTGCTCTAAATTATAAAGCCAATCATCTTGAAAAAAGAAAGGTGAGAATGGATACATGATAGCCCCTATCAATAAAATTATTGATTTTTCAACCGTAGATGGTATAGGCCTAAGGACAAGTATATTCTTTCAAGGCTGTAATATTTCCTGTCTTTATTGTCATAATCCAGAAACGAATCATTTATGTAATAGCTGTGGGGTATGTGTTGATGCATGCCAAAATCATGCATTAAGCATAAGGGATTCTAAGGTTTTATGGAATAAGGATTTATGTATATCCTGTGATAAATGTATTTCTATATGTAAAAATCATGCATCCCCTAAGATTATGTATTTAACTCCTATGGAGGTATTTGATTCTGTTAAAAGGAATCTTCCCTTTATTAGAGGAATAACTGCCTCTGGTGGAGAATGTATGCTGTATCCAGAATTCATAAAAGAAGTATTTAAGCTTGCTAAGGAATCGAATTTAGGAACATTATTAGATTCTAATGGTATGGTATTATATGAGGATTATGAGGAATTAATGGATTACACGGATGGTGTTATGCTAGATATTAAGGCTTGGGATAAGGAAGTCTATAGAAGGCTAACAGGGTATACAAATGAAAATGTAAAAAGGAATTTAGTTTATCTTGCTAAAAAGGATAAGCTTTCTGAAATCCGTATTGTCTATTTAGATTCCTATGTGGATATGATAGATATTTTAAATGGAATTAAGGAATTAATTCCTGATAAATATGAAAATATTAAGCTTAAATTAATTACCTTCAGAAGAATTGGTGTTAAATCTATTTTAAGTGATTATAAATCTCCATCTATAGATACAATGAATCAATTTATGGAATATGCAAAATCCATTGGATTTAAGTATGTGGAATTAAGATAACTTTTTTGGTTATCTTTTTTCTTTTTATTTAAAAACAATGTAAAAAATGATAAAATTATATTTAATGAAAATCAATTTCGGGGGTGCCCTATGAAAAAGAGAAATGGTCAATCAAGCTTTTTAAGAGTGTTTTATTATTCTCACCCTTATTTAGTTATTTTTAATGCATTAATCATTTATAATTTAGTCTTAATTGCGCTTGCCGCATGGCTCATGACATGGCTTATGAGAGATGTCATCGATCAAGCAACCGGAGAAGCCTTAGGCTATAGCATTAGTGCCTATTTAAAGAATTTGGAATACTGTACGGTATTTACAATGAATACAGGAGGTATTTATGATAATGCTCCAGATAGTGTAGTTATTTTGAAGATTATTTTATCTGTAGTACAAATGATTACCTTTACAGGCTCCTTAGTCGGTCTTGCAACATCCATGCTACAGGGTGTATTTGATAGAAGAGCACATAATGTTGGTAAATTAAAATTAAAGAATCATTATGTAATCTTAAACTGGTCTCCTGCGGCTGCAAATTTAATTCGTGAGCTATCCTTTCTTTCAGGCAGAAAAACAGTAGTTGTATTATCTAGTGAATCTAGAGATGAAATCAATGAGCAAATTGATAATATATTCTTAGAAACAGGTACAGAGAGAAAGAATATTACTGTCTTTGTAAAGCAAGGTAAGCCAAGCTCTAGAAAGGCACTTAAGGAAATATCTATTGATAAAGCAAAATCCATTGCTTTATTAGTTCCATCGGATTCTGTAGGTCATACGAATGCATCGGATGTAGATACCTTTAAATTATTAATGGGTATTATTGGTATTACAAAGGAAGCATCGATTGCCATTGAGGCAGTAGATGAGGATACTGTAAAATCTATGGAGGATTTAATTAAAGCCTCCTCTGATTTAAGAGATTTAGAATTAACTATTTTTTCAAAGGGATCTGTTGTTGGTCACATTTTAGCTAAAAGTGCTATCAATTCCTCATTCGCAGATTTATATTATTCTATGCTTACGTATAAGAATGGTTCCTTCTATGAGATTAAAACAAATACTACAGTAGAGGAATCTATGAAATATTATAATGATTGTATTCCTGTATCTAGATATAAGGATGGGGACGAGGAAATGACCTATGCCTTAGCATCAGGTCCTACGAAGATATTTAAAAGATTAGTACCGAAATCCTATAATAAAGAGGTACCATTCCAAAAGAAGCTATATTATAATTCCTTTGTGTTATTTGTAATAGGCCAAAACAATAGAAGTGAATCTATTTTAGAGGAGGCTAAGGCCTATACAGAATCGAAATTAGGTAAAATTGATTGTAAGGTATATCCATTTGATTATGATATCAATCAGCTACTTGATGAAATTAATTCTACAAAAAGAAGAAAAAAGATTTTAATTCTATCGGATGAGGATGTAGATAGTGATAATGTAGATGTCAATGTATTTATGACATTATTAAATTTAAAGGCTAGCCATAAGCTATCTAGTGATGTTGAAATATCTGCAGAGCTATTAGATCAATCGAATAAAAGCTCTCTTGCAAGCTTAAATGTTACGAATGTAATTATTTCAAATCAGATGGTTGCCTTATATTTAGTACAATTAATGACCCATCCAAGAAATACGAAATTCTATGAGGGCTTATTATCCTCTAAAACGGATTATAAGGCTTCATCCTTAGATATCGATGTAAGATATGCAGAGGAAATTTTTAATTTAGAAACCCCACTTGAATTCACGTCAAGAGGAGAATTCATTCAAGCTGTATATAAATCATCCAATCATGAATATTTACCTATTGGCTTTGTTGGTGAAAAGCAAAAGAAGGGTGCCTTGGGTACAGTTACAGGTGCTATCACCACTGTAGTTGGTAAAACGATTGGCGGAGCTATGGATATTGCCAAGAAGACCATTGGTACCATTACCGATATGGGTGCTGCATTAAATATGGATGAAATTGGTCAGGTTGAGGCTCAAATTGATGTTAATTCTAGAATTCAAATATTGAGTGATCATTTATCTAAAAAGGAAAAAATAACAATTCGTAAGGGTATGATAATTATTTTTATACACTACCCAAGCGATTAAAAATATGATAAAATAAATTATGGAGGAAAAAAAGTATGGAAGAAAATGTAAGAAGCTATGAAGAAAGTTCTAGCAAGCCATTTAGCTTTACTGCAAAGTATTTAGGTCGTTATGTTGTTTTTCAGATAACTATGATTGTTTCTGTTATAGCGTTTATTGCTGCATTTCTTTATGCGGGTATTCGTGTTCAAATCTATGGTACTGAAGTTGCATTCGACGATACTACAGTTGTTATCATTGTACTTTTAGGCGCAATAGGCTTAGGTACACTCATCGCTGCATCCATAGGACAATTCTTTACCAAGAGAAAAATTGGTCAAGTTAATCCTGAGCTTCAAAAGGTTTGGAGTGCAGAGAAGAAAAAGCTAATTGCAAGTGGTGCAAATGCTGTTGCGAATGCTGTATTAAAGGATGGAGTATTCAAGGATGCTGCAAATACAGCAAATAGTATTTATCAAACAATTCAGGCATTTAAGCAAAGAAGAGCTGCAATTAATGGTATTAATATGGAGCTTGAAAGAGCTGGTATGGATGCAGAAGGAAAAGGAAAGGGTGCTTGGATTTCCTTTATTGTAGGTCAAATACTTGCTGTTGTTATTTTACTTTTAGGTGTTGGTTTAATTTTCTTAAGAATTAAGGACATACCTGAGGGAGATCCACAGATTGCGAATATTGGAGCATCTATGGCTTGCTTTGTTTTGGCTGGAATGTTTGCATCCGCATTAATTGATTTATTTGTTTTCACAAAATATTTAAATGATGCAAAGAACTTCTTATTAACAAAGGGTGAATAATTGTATTTATAAAAGGCTTTGGATTTAATCTAAAGCTTTTTCTTTTCTTTTTGAAAAGAAAAGAATATAATAAGCATAGAGTTTTTAAAGGAGTATAAAAAATGAGTGATATTAGAATTCAAGATGATTTATATGAAGCAGTCAATGGCGATTGGCTTAAAACTGCAGTAATTCCAGAGGATCGTCCTATGACTGGAGGATTTTCTGTCTTAGATGAAGATGTAGAAAAGCTATTAATTAACGATTTTAATCTATTAGCTAATGGCCAAAAGAATACCAACATTAAGGAAATGGCATATGCTGTAGAATTATATAAAAAGGTTTTAGATACCAAAAGAAGAAACGAAGAAGGAATTAAGCCTATTTTAAAGGATTTAGCCGTTATAGAGTCCATTAAATCTATAGAGGATTTAAATGCATTAGCATTAGATTTCTTACTTAAGGATGTACCACTACCATTCCAAGCTGG
>JAFPSY010000197.1:0-3509 GCA_017413585.1 Acholeplasmatales bacterium | reverse complement strand
TCCATAGAAACACCAAAGGATTTATCATAATAATTTAAGGATCTACCAATTAAGAACATAGATACATGATCAAACCATCCTGCATTCTTTAATTGGAATAAGGCTCTTCTTAAGGAAATAGAAGTATAGTCACAGCATTCCATAAAGAAGATAATTCCTTCATCCTTATGTCTATTGATATATTCCTTTGTATGATCAAATTTTGTACCACAAATATTGGCAAGACAATCTAAGCATCCACCAATTAATCTACCAGTTACCTTAGATTCATAATTATATGGCTTAATGATGGTTCTTTTTCTTAGATTTAGGGTTACAAGAGGGCTTTTCGAATTATTTTCTAATTGCCATTTTTTATAGCCCTTAAATTCCTTTTTGCCATGAAGCATATTCCATGTATCTAATGCATCATAATCCAAATTGTAATAGGATGGTGCGTTTGTACCATATATGCTTTCAATATCGCAAATTGTAGTAATTGTATAGGTTAGGTTGGTATTATCTGAAAAACCTACAAACCATTTTGGGTTTCTTTTAATTAATTCAAAATCAATATAGGGTAATATTTCACACATTACCTCTCCACCACCAACAGATAAAACGGCATCAGCATCACTTAAGAAGGCATCATGAATTTCTTTGGCTCTAAGCTCTGGAGTGTTAGAGGATACCTTACCTAAAGCCTTCCATATGTTTTCTCCTTCTGTGATTATAGCGCCTTCCTTTTTTAATCTTTCAATAGAAGCCTTTAATCTTGTTTGATAGGGCTCTATTACACAGCCAAAGGATGGGGCAACTAAATAAATTTTTGGGTTATCGTTTAAAAATTTAGGTTTCATAGGAACCTCCTTAATCATTTCTATTATGATACCACAATTTCACTTAAAAAGAATGATTAAAATATTTGTTTGTTATGTTATAATGGGGTAGGTGATGTTTATGAATAACTTTTTAAAGGTTATGTGTTTATTCTTAGGCATTAAGGTAAAGGAAAAGGAAGATTTAAACCCTGGTGTATTAGGGTATTATGATTGCAAGCCATATCATAATTTCCATTTCGCTTTAAATTATGCTAGAAATATAGAAGTATTTAATGATGAGAAAATAGAAATATATACAAGAGTATTTAAGGGTACGACCTTTGTTAATGTATTAGTGAATGATGAGGAAGGCTTTGATGTTACAAAGTTTGATTATCCAAGCCTAAGACAAAGACTTATTGAATTAGATTTAGAGAATACAGATAAAAGTGTAGTATTTATTGCCTTCCAGCATAATAATGAAAAAACAGTAGAGTATTGCAAGAGGCTACCTGCATCTACAAAGCATGCATTTATTCAGGGAGCTGTATTTAATCCAAAAAGTGTACATATGGATTTTTATAAGCCTGTTCCACAGTTTTATAAGCTATATGATCATTTCTGTGAGGATTTGTATTTCGATTTTGCGTTTATTGACCATGTAAAGGAATCTTAATTATGTTTTTAAAGAATGTTAAAGCTAGATATTTATGGATAGCAACAGGAATTGTATTTTTGATTACTGTTGGCTTAATTATATTATTAATAACCGTTAAGGATATCAATACAACTGTAGTTACTGTATGTATGATTATAGGATTTGTTTTAATGACCTTCTTAGTTCAAGCAGCAAGCTTTAAAAGCTTTCGCTATAAGCCTAAGAGTGAACCATCGAATCCTAAAAGATATATGCTTAACAAGGATTTATTAGAGGTATTAAGAAAGAATAAATATAAGGAAAGAAAAAGAAGCTATGGATTAAGCTTCTTAAAGATTGCAAAGCCTAATGCTTATAAGGTTACTTTAGTAACTGACCCTGAAGCATATTTTAATCCTGATGATAGTGATAATACAGAAGGGGATAAGGAATTAGATAAGTGTGATCGAATGATTGGCTTTGAAATCTTCTTAAATTATAAGGAAGAGGATATTGCTCGCTTTAGAGATTATTCCATTCAAGGACAAAATATTTATTACACATCATTTTATAAGGAAAATGAGGATTCTAACGTATTTATTTGTGCAAATTATATTGAACCATTAGAAAATCATAAGAAAAATTTTGAATTTTTAATGGAAGAATTAGGGTTAGAGGAAATTGTTTTGGAAAAAGAGGAATAACCTCTTTTTTTCTTTTTGAGTTTATTATTTTTTGTAATATAATAAGAAAAGAAGAGGGTGTTACTGTGTGGGTTTTAAAGAAGCCAGAATATGGAGACCAAATTAGAGTAAATCGTGGTGCGTATTTCCACCATGGAATTTACCAGGATGATGGCTGTATATATCAATTTGGAGTAACAGGTAATACCCAAGAATTAGACCCAAGTAAGGCTAGAGTTTGTACGACAACTTTAGAGGATTTTAGCAAAGGAAGTCCTGTTGAGGTTCGAGTATATACTAAGGAAGAAAAGGAAATAAAAAAATCACCCTTAGATACTGTATCCTATGCAAGAGATCATTTAGGTGAGGGTGGTTATGATTTAATTACAAATAACTGTGAGCACTTTTCAAATAGATGTGCCTTTGGTAAATCAGAAAGTAAGCAAGTTGATGATGTTATAAATGCAATTCGTAATATATTTAGAAGATAATAAGGGGGAACAAAGAAATGCGTTTTGGTGTTGATGTTGGTGGTACAACAGTAAAGATTGGAGTTTGCGAGGATTATAAGGTAGTAGATACCTTCGTTGTTAAAACCACAAAGGAAAATCTTTTTAAGGATGTTTGCGAGGGAGTTATAAACTACGCAAAGGAAAAGAAGGGTACAATTGATTTTGTAGGCTTTGGTATTCCTGGTGTTGTTATTGATAATAAAATTGTAAATATGCCAAATATTGGTCTTACAAATGTAGATTTAAATGAAATTGGAAAGAAGTATTTCCCTAATGCAAAGATTGCATCTACAAACGATGCAAATGCGGCAGCATTAGGTGAGGCATTAGTTGGTGAAAAGTCTTCATCAAGCTATATGGTTACACTAGGTACTGGTGTAGGTGGAGGATATATTATTAACGATAAGGTTATCGCAGGTCCTCATGCCGCAACCGGTGAAATTGGTCATATGTATATTGATTCTAAGCATGAATTCCAGTGCAATTGTGGATTAAAGGGCTGCTTAGAAACTGTTGCTTCCGCTACAGGTATCGTAAGACTTGCAAAAACATATTATGATGAATTTGAAACTAAGCTTGATAAGGAGACTATGTCTGCAAAGGATGTTATGGATGCAGCAAGAGAAAATGATCCATTAGGCCTTAAGGTTTTAGATTTAGTTGCAGAAGCATTAGGTAGAGCATTATCTATTATTGCAGTTACCTGTGATGTTGATGTATTCTACATTGGTGGTGGCGTTAGTGCAGCTGGTGCTGTTTTAATTGATGCAATTAAGAAATATTATAATAAATATAGCTTCTATGCACTTAAGAATGTAAGAATTGAACCAGCAAAGCTTGGTAATACTGCAGGTATGATTGGTGCTGCATATTTAGC
>JAFPSY010000196.1:0-4909 GCA_017413585.1 Acholeplasmatales bacterium | reverse complement strand
TTGGAATCATCTACAATATTTCTTAATACACTAATTAAGCCTCTAATCTTTTCAAAGAAGGTATATAAATCATCACTCTCTATGATTCTTGTTACACTTCCATCCTTAACGACAAGTATGGATTCATCAATGTATATACTAAAGTTTTCATTCGAATTGCTAGATAATAGGAATTCACTAAATACTGCTGTAAATAGAGTAGAGGATAATACATGATCAATTACAGAATTGTTGGTAGAATCCTTCATGAATAAGGAACCAGCTAGCCTGTCAATTAAATCAAAGATAGAATCCTTATCTCCTTCAAATCCATTTTGTAAATCACTAATTAAATCTAGATTACTTTGGTTTTCACCGAAGGATTGTAGAGCACATAGTAAATAATAGAATTCACCATATTCCTTTACCGTACCATCACTATTCATTACATTGGCGTAATGGATTTCAGGAAGCTCTAGGTTTGGTAGCATTTGCTTGAAGCCACCTTGAATAAGCTTAGTACCATATTCACCACCTAAGATATCGCCAAGTAGGAAGGAATTACCTACATTATTTTTAATATCCTCATATCTCTTTATATCCTCTTGATAGTCTACTCTTGAGGTATTAAAGATATTAAAGATATTATCTAATATAGAATTATCTTTTTTGTATGCATGATTGTATAATACGACGATATCCTCTAAGGAATTGACTAAGCTCTTAATTTCAGATACCCATTTTACATTTGCATATTTTGAACTCTTATATGGATTTTCTACTGGAGTAGTACTTGTATAATAAGAAGCTAAGGTAGCCTCTGCAGCTTGCTTAAAATATGTATTTTGAACGAATTGGTATAATCTTGCAAGTACCATAGAAACATTATCGGAATTCTCCTCCTGGAAGAAGGAAAAATCGGTAATATATGGCATTACATTTTCGATAATATCTAATACCATCTTCACTTGGTCTTCTTCCTTAGCATGCTGTACCGATAGGAAGCCAAATAGCATATTCACGATGGTTTTCGTATTATCCTTTGAAATGACTAAATTTGGAGAGATATAATAGCTTTCAAGCTCATTTTGTAAGTTATTATCCTTAACATATTTCTCATAAGGAATTTGATCCGCTAAATAACCCTTTTTGAATAATAATTGGATTAAGGATAGGGCATCCGTTCCCATAGATTCCTCAAGATTTAGCTTATCAATATGATTTACAAAGGAAGAAATTAAGGAGAAGGATAGATTTAAGAAATAGGTTGTTTCTTCAAAATTATCAATTAATAAATTGAAATCCCTTTGGAATCCCTCCATTAGCATTACAGATATAATGGTATCCATCATATCGACTTGTTCTGTTTTACTTTTTAAAACAGCATCTCTTATTTCTTCTCCACCATAGGAAAGTAATAAATTGAATGTATCACGTGCAAATTTTGTATAGGCGGATATTTCTTTTCTTAAATATACATTTTCATTAACATTTTGGGCCTCATCCTTTAGTCCACCTTGGTAAACTAAGTCTGCAGCAAATAAATATAGTGGGGCATTGTCTGTACCCTTAAATGCATTTAATACCTTAAAAATACCTGTAGAACCATAGGTTTCAATATCCTTATATGCACCATAAGCTAAATTATAGGTATTATCCTGCCAATCTAGCTCAACTGGAGTAACATCATCTCCAGGTCCTCCTGCTAGAATATAGAAGAATCCTCCGACGAAGGATAGGAAGATTAAGCCTGAAATTAAGGCTCTTACTCCACCAATTAAAGCACCAAATAGTCTTCTTTTCTTATAAACAAATGGCTTATGAGGCTCTTCCTTTTCCTCTTCATCAAAGGAAATAGGCTTTGGAGGTTCCTTCTTTTCTACTTCCTCTTTTTCCTCATCATCCTCTATGGAGATTTCATTTAAATCAATATCATTTAAGGCATCTCCATCTAATGGTTCATCATTTATTCCTTCAAGATTATCGATTTGTATTTCTTCATCAGAATGAATTTCATCATTTAAGGCATTTAAATTCATGCCTGGGTCTTCTATCTTTTCTTCTTTTATGATAGAAGCCTTAGCTTCTTCCTTCTTACGCTTCTTTTCTTCCTTTTTCTTAGCTCTTTTTTCTTGTAACTCCTTATTCTTTATATTTTGGTAATAATCTCTTTCTAGATGTCTTTCATATCTTCTTTGAGGATAGAAAATCAAATATACCAAATAAAGAACAAATATACCTAGGATATAGATGATACCTAAGGCTAGGGCAACAACAATTCTTACTGCCATTTCAGCAAGGGTTGCAAGATATTGTCCATTATCTTGAACAATTAAGGCTAAGCCTTCATTTTCAGGCATCTGCTTAGGAATAAATTCAATAAAGCATTCCTTAAAGCTTTGACAGGATTCCGATACGCCTAAGGCTCTTTGAATGGTTCCTTTACCCGCAAATTGCGAGACGAGGTTGAAAAGCCCTGTATCTGTAGATGCAGCTCCTGCAATAGATAAATATACGATTAATAGGATTATGAATAGTACTCCCGCTTGAATCGCAAGAATTATACTTTTACGCATACCACGCCATAAGCCAAATAATATGGCAATACCTAGCATTCCTAAGAATATCAAGGTTGGTAGCCAATGGATTAGAAATGAAATCAATTGTTGATTCATAAGCCATAACCTCCTTTTATTTAATAATTTAAAATCCTTCTTTTTTGTTTATTTTACCATAAAATTATAATTTTATGAAATATTTATATAATTATTTCTAGATAATCTATAGAAATGGAAAAATAATTGAAAAAAAAATCCTTACCCGTGTTGGATAAGGATTTTAGGTGTTAATTTAGATCATCATCATCGAATAAGGATATTTTTTTGAATTTAATATCCTTGTTCTTTTCATTGTCCTTAGAATCTAAGCTTGGTTGATAGGAATCATTTGTTTTATTTCCATGATGTGCTAAAATCGCATCTAGGTCATTTAATAAATCCTGATTCGATTGCTTAGATGCCTTTAAGGATTTATCCTCTTCATCATCATAGATGATGGATTGAGGGTTTTCTGCTTGCATATTTGGGGAGAAGATTGTATCTTCTTGTAAATAATCATGAGAAACCTTTGCGTCTGGCTTTTCTGGCTTTGGTAGCATGAAGCGAATTAATTCCTTGAATTCAGGGTTTTCACTTTGAATGGTCTTACCGGCATCCGATACATTATATTTTAAGCTAAACGCATCAATGGTATCATTACCATTTTTATAAATTAAGATGACAGGAAGGTTTTCCTTATATTGATTTGGTGTCATCTTCATTGCATCAAGTAGGATATAAGGGTTTGATTTTAATCTCTTGATTTGAGCACTACCGGATCTTGCTCTTCTCGTTAATAATACATCCGTAACCTTTAATCTCTTAATGGTATTTCTACTTGTTAATAATAGGAAATCATCATTCTTATTACAATAAATACAGTTGACAACCTCATCGCCTGGCTTTAGGTTAATTGCCTTAGTACCACCAGCGTTTGTACCATATAGGTTTACGTCGGTGGAGCGGAATCTTAAGGCCTCACAATATTTTGTGAATACCATAATCTCTAGTGGGTCATCAATAATATCTACACCAACGAGCTCATCGTCATCAGATAATTTCATAGCACGTACAGGCTTTGTATATCTATTGATATTAAATTCTGATAGCATTGTTTGCTTGATTTGACCCTTCTTAGTACATAGTACTAATTCCTTTGAATCATCGAAGGATTCAATTTTAAATACACCAACAAATCTTTCCTTTGCCTGTGTTTGGCAAAGGGAGGCAATAAATGTACCAACATCCTTAAATTTTGCCTCAGGAATTTTATATACAGGCATGTAGATAAAATTACCTAGGTTTGTGAAGATTAATAGGGTATCTAGTGTATTGGATTCCTCTAAGAATAATACGGAGTCATTTTCCTTTGTACCATTACTCTTAGCGGCATTAAAGGCCTTAAGGCTTGCACGCTTTAAATAGCCCTCTCTAGATACACAAACCATTACCTGCTCTTTTGCAACTAAATCTGTTTCATCAATCTTGATTTGAGCAGATTCATTTCTGATTTCTGTTCTTCTTGGGCAAGAAATTACCTTGTTCATTTCAGATAATTCCTTCTTAATTACCTTTAATAATTCCTTTTCACTAGAAAGGATTTTATTATATTCCTCAATATTGATATTTAAAGTCTTTCTCTCCTCAAGTAGGGTTGTAACATCCTGGTTCGATAAACGATATAATTGCATTGTTACAATTGCTTCAGCCTGCTCTTCGGTGAAGCCGAATTTAGCAACTAAGTTTGCCTTAGAATCGGCTTTATTTTGAGAATGACGAATGGTATGGATAACCTCATCTAGGATATCTACCATTTTGATTAGACCTTCTACAATATGTAATCTCTTTTCTGCCTTAGCTAGTAAGAAATTCGTTCTATTAGTGATAACCTCCTTTTGATGCTCGATATAGGCATCTAGGATAGGTAATACACCTAAACGCATTGGTCTTCTATTACAAATAGAAACCATATTGTAGTTGATATTACACTGTAAATCGGTATTCTTAAAGAAGAAATTGATGATGGCATCGGCATTGGCACCCTTCTTTAAATCGATGGCAATTCTTAATCCATCTCTACCAGATTCATCTCTTGATTCAATGACATCAGGGACCTTACCATCAAGTCTCAATTGCTCCATACGCTCTACTGTTTTACTCTTTAGAGTATCATATGGAATTTCAGTTATAACAATTCTTTTTTGTTCAGAATTGATTTCTTCAATTTCCCATTTACTTCTTACAACTACAGTACCACTACCAGTTAAGAAGGCTTCTCTTATGCCTTCTTTTCCCATAATAATACCACCAGTAGGGAAATCAGGACCTGGCAT
>JAFPSY010000001.1:0-5027 GCA_017413585.1 Acholeplasmatales bacterium | reverse complement strand
ACTTTCTTGTTGCATACACCAACCTGGACAGCAACATAACCATCGTTCTCAACTGTCTTCTGCTGTAATACTACATTTTCAGAACAGTCAACAATGGTAACTGGAACTAAATTTCCAGCTGCATCGAAAATTTGAGTCATGCCCAATTTTCTACCTAAGATTCCCTTAGCCATTTGAAATTTTCCTCTTTTCTAATATTTTTTGTTTTTTTAATTACTTCTTTAATACGATATCTACACCAGAAGGTAGTTCAATGTGCATTAAAGCGTCAATTGTCTGTGGAGTTGGATCCACAATTTCGATTAATCTCTTATGAGTTCTTCTTTCGAACTGCTCACGAGAATCCTTGTTAACGTGAACGGATCTTAAGATTGTGAAGACTTCCTTCTCTGTTGGAAGAGGGATAGGACCGTTTACTGCGGAACCTGTCTTCTTAACACTGTCAACAATCTTCTTTGCTGACTGGTCTAATAATCTGTGATCATAAGACTTTAAACGAATTTTAATTTTTTCTTTTGCCATTTTTTTAAGTCTCCTTTCGCCTATAATCTGCGTATAGACTTGCTCCATGGGAAAACCTAACACACGGTTAATGACAACGCTCTTCGGTGTGTCAGCAACCTCCCACTTCACAGCCACTTCTTGCTCGATATAGAGCCTTCTCTATTATACAGGAAAAGTTTTGTCAATGCAAGTTCTTTTTTATTTTTTTCTTTATTATATATAAATATATAATAGGGGGTAATATATTAAAAATAATCTATCCAAATAACAAAAAGACCCTAAGTTATACTATAGGATCTGTATTTTAATCTTTTTTTAATGAAAACTACACTTTCATAGGAATTAGGTGAAAAACTTGTTTCCCTATCGCGTGCGCGTATGCACGCATGCATATGTATGTATATGTATGTGCATATATATTAAAAGGAAGGCACATGCCTTCCCTATCCTAATTCTTTTTTTGTTTCTTTAATTCCTCATCCTTATTTGGGTCATACGCAAGCATTGCATGTAAGAAATCAATCAAATGCTTACCCTCCTGGAAGGTTTTAATAATACCTATAACTACTCTAGATAGATCTAGATATTCAATCTTATCATTAATAAGCTCACTTGATTTATCTATAGTATTCGTAATAATGACTTTAGTAATATCAGGATATTCGCTTAATTTCTTTATAGAATTATCTGAAAATACTCCATGCGTACAGAAAATATAAATATCCTTAGCTCCAAGCTTCTTAAGCTCGGATGAAGCCTTCATTAAGGTTCCACCGGTATCAACTAAATCATCCACTATGATAGCATTTTTATTTTCTACATTACCGATAACCTGCATAGAGGCAACCTCATTGGCCTTTTCTCTATATTTATTAACAACAACTAAATTAGGGATTCCTGCAGCGTTCATAAACGCTCTAGCACGAACGACTCCACCATGGTCCGGGGAAACGACAACATCGTCATTTGGGTTAAATGTTGGAGGACAGGACTTTCTCCAAATAGAGCCTAAAATGGCAGAAACTGGAATATTATCAATAGGAATACTATAGAATCCCTCAATTTGAGGCGCATGTAAATCGAAGGTAATAACCCTAGTTATACCTGAGGTTTGAAGTAAATCCGCAACCAATCTTGCAGTAATTGGCTGCCAAGGATTCATTCTTCTATCCTGTCTTGCATAGCCTAAATATGGTGTAAATAGACAAATGGATTTTGCAGATGCTCTTCTCAAGGCATCAGCACAAATCATAATTTTAACCAAATTCTCATTTACAGGGTGAGATACGGATGCAAGTAAAATAACATCATCCCCACGTACAGGCTCATTTAATTCCACAAGCATTTCGCCATCCTTAAAATGGGAAAACTTATAGGAAATAAGATCTTCCTTTTTAAATGCCTTTTCTACATTTCTTCCAAGAATGCTTTCTTCTAATATAAGTACTCGATACATATAAAAACCATCAGGGTGACAAGGCCTGACATTCCCCTTTAAATAGATTTCTTAATAATTGTCATCTTACTATTTAAAAAGAAAAATAATTTAATAAATAATCGCTTCTACCAATTCTATTTTAGCATAAGAAATAAGATAATGAAATTGATTTTTTGAAAAAAGAAATGGGCTCAAGCTGAGCCCACAGAATTAATATTTTCTAATTTTACCATTTAAGCCATGAAGAATTACATAAGAGCCATCGTTCTTATTCTTAGCTAATTGCTTAGCATATTCTAAGGCTTCCTCTTGGTAATCAAATAATTTAATTACCTTATTTGATTCTTGAATAAAGACCTTCCAAACACGGTCCTCTCTTGTTTCGCCACGCTTAGATACATGGTAAACAGTTTTACCACTCGTGTCCTTTTTAGGTTTTGCTGTCATAACCATTTTAGACATATCCACTGGTTTTTTTGTCTCCGTTACAAGCTTTCTTGGTTTTTCTGTCTTAGCTTCTGCCATATTCTCATTCTCCTTTGCTTTAGCTGCTTCTCTTGCAAGACGTGCCTTTCTTAGGTTTTCTAGCTGTTTAGCCTTCTTTTCCTCAGGGGTTAAAGGTCTTGCTTCCTCTTGCTTTTCTTCTACCTTTGGTTCTGCTTTTACTTCTGGCTTTGCCTCTTCCTTTGGCGCTTCCTTTGCCTCAGGCTTTGCTTCTGCCTTTGGAGCTTCCTTTACTACAGGTTTAGCTTCTTCCTTTGCTTCAGGCTTGGCTTCCTTCTTTGGTTCTGCCTTTACCTCAGGCTTTGCTTCCTTCTTTGGTTCTACCTTTACTTGAGGCTTGGCTTCTTCCTTTGGTGTTTCCTTTACTATAGGCTTTGCCTCTTTCTTTGGTTCTGCCTTTACTTCTTTTTTAGGGGCTTCCTTCTTTTCTTCTATTTTTGGAGTTTCCTCCTCATCCTCGTAATACACTTCCTCAGGAGCATCTTCATCAAGCTCTTTAATTCTAGATCTTAGAATCTCATCCTCTTCAAGAGAGCTCATTGGCTTTTTAATTTCTAAATCCTCAGCTGTTACCTTTGCTTCAGGCTTTTTACCGATGGGTTTAGATGTATCCTTTTGTGTAGATATTGCTGGAACTGATTTAAATAGTGCCATAGTGCCACCTCCAAAATAAAAACTTAACCTTTTATAATATTATACATTTTTAAGAAAAAAATGTCTATTTGAATTCCTATAAAATCTTCGAAAAATAATCACATGCCTGTTTAAAGCTTAAAAGCTTATTTTTGGGAAAAATCGTTTGTGTAATCGTGATTTCTCCATTTGTATAGCCAAGCTTTATAACCTTAGCCTTATAAGCCTCCTGGAACATTAAATTTCCATCCTTCTTTTTACTTTGATCTGCCTCCATAAAATATGTAACTAAGGTTGGCTTTGATGTATCCATTCGATAAATATGAAGCTGCTTACAATAGGATTTAAGCAATTTTTCGTACATATAAAGATATAATTCCTCACTTATTTCACCGAAGCGGTCTAAAAGCTCAGCTTCAAGCTGGTGTAATCCTGCAATAGAATTAATCGCATCAATCTTCTTATGAATCTCAATTTTTGTATCATCATTATCAATATAGTTCGATTGAATGGTTCTAGAGACAAGCGGAGTAACCATAGAAATATCTTCCTTTTTCTTTTCTTCATCAAAGGAGATTTTTTCTGGATGCTTTTTCTTTTCGATTTCCTCTTCTAATATTTTTAAATAAATATCTATACCAACGGATTCAACGAAGCCAGATTGCTCCTCACCAAGTAAATCGCCAGATCCTCTTATCGATAAATCCCTCATCGCAATCTTAAAGCCTGAGCCAAGCTCATTAAATTCCTTAATGGTTTCCAATCTTTTTTCTGCCTCAGGGGTTAAGACCTTTCTTGGCTCATACATTAAATAAGCATAAGCTATTTTCGATGATCTACCTACTCTACCTCGAATTTGATACATTTGGGATAATCCTAGCCTATCCGCATCATGTATGATTAATGTATTGGTATCTGGCATATCAATACCTGTTTCAATGATGGTTGTACAAAGTAGGACATCATATTTTTTATCGATGAAATCTGTAACGACATCCTCAAGCTCTTCTCTAGATAATTTGCCATGTCCAACGCAAATTCTTGCCTCAGGAACTAACTCATGCAGGTGCTCTTGCATATCTAAAATGGTATCGACTCGGTTATATAAATAGAATACCTGTCCACCTCTTGCAAGCTCACGCTCTATAGAATCTCGAATGATTCTATCATTTCTTTCTAATACATAGGTCTGAATAGGATATCTATTCTTTGGTGGAGTTTCAATCATAGATAAATCCTTTATACCCATGACAGACATTTGTAATGTTCTAGGGATTGGGGTTGCTGTTAGGGTAATACAATCTACATTGACCTTTAATGCCTTTATCTTTTCCTTATGGGTAACGCCAAATCTTTGCTCCTCATCTACAATTAATAATCCTAAATCTAAATATTCTACCTCTTTGGATAATAGTCTATGGGTACCAATGACAACATCAACACTACCTAAGGCAATGCCTTCGATGATTTCACGCTGCTTCTTCATTGGGATAAACCTATTTAATAATTCTACTCTAGCACCATATTTTTCCATTCTATTTTTGAATGTGTAATAGTGCTGACGCGCTAAAATGGTCGTTGGGGCTAATACCGCAACCTGCTTTCCACCCAATACAGCCTTAAATGCGGCACGTAGTGCTACTTCGGTCTTACCATATCCTACATCACCACAAACAAGCCTATCCATAGGACGATCAGATTCCATATCCCGTTTAATATCATCGATAGCTCTTTTTTGGTCTATCGTTAAATCATATTCAAAATCATCCTCAAATTCCTCCTGAAGGGGCGAATCCTTAGGGAAGCTAAAGCCTTGTGCTGCCTGACGCTGTGCATATAGGCTTATAAGCTCATCTGAAATATCATGTACTCTTTTTCTAACCCTAGCCTTTTGTCTTGCCCAGGCGGTACCGCCAAGCTCATGAATGACAATTCCTTCAGTATCCTT
>JAFPSY010000195.1:0-2399 GCA_017413585.1 Acholeplasmatales bacterium | reverse complement strand
TTCTACAAGCTTTGAAGATGCTGTAAGAAAAGCAGTATCCTTAGGTGGGGATACAGACACCCAAGGCTGTATGACTGGCGCTATTGCAGAAGCCTATTATGATGTACCAATAGATATGATGCTAGAGGCAGAAGAATATATGCCACAAGATGTATTAAGCTTATATTTAGCATTTGATCAGGTTAAGAAAAAGAGAGTTGAAAGAAAATAATATAACGCATTAGACGAGCCACGATTCTATCGTGGTTTTCTTTTTTGCTACTAATTCTATTAAATAATTATAAAAATATCTTTTTATAATAAAGAATAAATGTAACCCATATTTATTTAACAAGTGATATTTATAAATATTAATATATTAAATTAAAAATGATATAATGAAATCAAAGAAAAAAGTGAACCATTTTGGTTGCAAAAATGAAAAATACAAACATAGGATTAATGGAGGAGAAAATAAAAATGAAGGTAAAATTTAGTGTAAAAGATTCAAAAACTTTAGAATTACAGGAAAATGCATCTAAAGGAGATATCATTGACTTAACTGAAGAAATCTCTATTGATACTACTTCCCTAGAAGCAAAATTAAATGAAGAAATTGATAGAAGCAAGGATAAGATTTATCTATCTAAGCTTGAAAGCGAGAAAAAGGCACTTCTTGCAACCTTTAATGAAGAAAAGGAGCGTGAGCTTGCTAAGCTTAAGATTGAAATCTCTAAGCTTGAAAATGATTTAAAGGTTAGTCTAGAGAAAAAGGATTCTGAAAAGGAGCTTGCTTTAAAGAACCAAGAAATGGAAAAGAAGGATCTCCTTGCTAAAAAGAATGAAGAAATTAAGGAATTACAGAACCAGATTTTAAACGCTAACCAGGCTAAGGAAATTGCTGTTCACGAAGCTTTAGTCAAAAAGAATGAGGAAATTCAAAAGCTAAATGAGGAAATCAAGGTATCAGAGGCTAACCATAGCTTAGCACTTTCTGAACAATCTCGTAAGAACCAAGAAGAAATTACTGAGATGAAAACTAAGATTATGGAATTGAACCATAAAATCGAAGAAGAAAAGCGCAGTAAGGCTGAAGAACTAAAGGCTCAAGAGGAAGCTACAGAAAAGCTTCTAAAGATGAAGGATGAGCAAATCGAGCAATACAAGGACTTCAAGAAGGGCTTATCTACAAAGATGATTGGTGAATCCTTAGAACAGCATTGCTTAAATGAATTCAACAAGGTTAGAGCCTATGCATTCCCTAATGCTTATTTCGAAAAGGACAATGATGTTGTTGATGGTACAAAGGGTGACTTCGTTTTCCGTGAGGAAAAGGATGGAGTAGAATTATTATCCATTATGTTTGAAATGAAAAATGAAATGGATACTACATCAACTAAGCATAAGAATGAGGATTTCTTTGATAAGCTAGATAAGGATAGAAAAAAGAAAAACTGCGAATACGCAGTATTAGTTACAATGCTAGAATTAGATAATGAAGCCTATGATGGTATTGTAGATGTATCCTATAGATATCCTAAGATGTATGTCATTCGTCCACAATTCTTAGTATCCCTAATTGGTATTTTAAGAAATCAAGCATTAAATACTATAAGCTACAAGAAGGAGCTTGAAACTATTAAGAATCAGGATATTGATGTATCTAATTTTGAAGCTAAGATGCTAGACTTCCAGGATAAATTCGGAAAGAATTATGAAAGAGCTCAAGAGAAGTTCCAAACAGCAATTGATGAAATCGATAAATCTATTGCTCATTTAAACAAGATTAAGGAAGCTTTAATCTCTTCTGAAAACAATTTAAGACTTGCGAATGATAAGGCTCAGGATTTATCGATTAAGAAGCTTACCCGTGGTAATCCTACAATGCAAAAGAAATTCGAAGAAGCAAGAAAAAATAAGGAATTAGAAGAAAAATAATTCATCTCAACAAAGTATGTCATCTTAAAATGAATAAGATGACATTTTTTTTTTTTGAGAAGCACTCATGTTGAAAGTTTCTAGGTTATAGAATATAATAATAAAAATGGCTTAATGAAATTCGTTAATAATTTGATATGCCCTTTTCCCTAAAATTAATGTCAATTTTGCAGTATTTCAATAGATATATTTGAGTGGGTATTGGTGTATCATTACTCGCTTTTTATTGAGTATGCAATCGATATTTTTGTTTTAGGAGGGGCTTTTGCAAACGATTAAGGATGTTTCTGTGTTAACATCATAAAACAAATAATACAAATTATTATACAAGGAGATATTATATTTTTAATAAGGTGGGTTTATGTATAAGGCAATCAAGAACCGCTATAAGAATTGGATAGCGAAGCAGAATGAGAAGTTGTTCGGTACAAGGTGCGATACCTGTGTGATGGCAAATCCTAAATTCTCTCCGTCAATAACAT
>JAFPSY010000194.1:0-3177 GCA_017413585.1 Acholeplasmatales bacterium | reverse complement strand
TTAGATGATATTTTTAAAAAGAGATTTAAATGGAAGAGGTTTTCTCTTCATTCTAAGCTAGCTATTGTTACTACATTATTCTTAATCTTTGGTGGTGCATTATTTATTAAAGCAACACTAAGAGATCCAGATTTTACATGGCTTCAGGCACTCTTTGGGTCTGTAACCTGTAGAACTGCAGGCTTTACAACCTACAATTTAGCCAATTTAAAGGATTATCCTGGAGCTTATTTAATATATACTGTATTAATGCTTATTGGTGCATCCCCCTGTGGTACTGGTGGTGGTGTTAAAACAACAACTTTAGCCGTTGTTTTAATTGCGATTGTGTTCTATGCAAGAGGTAAAAGTGCTAGAGCATTCGGAAGAAAAATATCCAATGAGCAAATATTCAAGGCGTTTGTTTTAATTGGTATGTGTGTAATTATTGTATTCTCAGGTACCTTCTTAGTAAGTGTCGTACAGACAGATAGAACCTTAGCAGGTACAACAGAAACGTATGGTATGCAAGAAATCCTATTTGAGGTTGCGAGTGCATTCTCAACAACAGGATTATCTATGGGTATTACAACAAGCTTAAATGCTGGAAGTAGAATTATATTATGCTTTATTATGTTCTTTGGTAGACTTGGCCCATTAACGATCATTGGTGTAGTGAATAAGAACTGGCTTGGTGCTTCTAAGGAAGAGATAAAATATGTAGAGGAGAATGTGATTATAGGATGAGAAAGATACAACAAAAGAAATCATTTATGGTTATAGGTCTTGGTCGTTTTGGTGCAAATATTGCCAAGATTTTAGCAAATATGGATGCAGATGTTTTAGCTATTGATATTGATGAGGAATCCGTAACTAAGGTTGCTCCATTTGTTCCACATTGCCTTGTTGCAGACTCTACAAAGGCAAATGCTTTAAAGGAGCTTGGCGCAAGTCAAATTGACCATGCGGTAGTTGCGATTGGTAACAATTTACAGGCATCTATTTTAACCGTTTTAAATTTAAAGAACTTCGGTGTTAAAAAGATTACAGTTCGTGCAGACGAAGAAGGACACAAAGAGGTTTATAGAATGCTTGGTGCAACAGAGGTTATCATTCCAGAAGAGGCAACAGCACTATCCTTAGCAAACCAAATTATGTCCGATTCTATTTTGGATTATTACCAGCTATCTGAGGATTATACAATGGTAAAGATCTCTGTTGGTGAGGGCTTTGAGCCTAAGAGCATTATCGATATGAATGTTCGTGTATTATTTGATGTAAATATTGTTGGTGTCATTAAAAATGATAAATTTGCTATTCCAAAGCCTATGGATTTAATTGTTCCAGGAGACATTTTAGTTGTTGTAGGTACTAAGGATAATTATTCTAAGTTTGAGCAATTCTTAAATGTTAAGCCAAAGCCAAAGGTAGAAGAAAAGAAGCCTGTTGAAGAAAAACCTATAAAAAAGGAAGAAAAAAAGGCTCCAGCTAAACCTAAAGCGAATACTAAGGAGACAAAAAAGAAATAATGCGAGCTCTTTTAGTACATAATCCTTACAGTAGAAAAAGGCTTAAGACAAAAGAAATCGATTATATAAAAAAAGAATTGTCTGTGGAATACACCACAGACATTTTTGAAACTATGGGAAGAGGCTCTATTAAAGAATATGTATCCAATCATGCGAAGGATTATGATTTAGTTATTGCTGCAGGTGGGGATGGCACAATACATGAGGCTGCAATAGGTATTCTAAATAGTGAGAAAAAGCCTACTTTAGCCATCATTCCAAGAGGAACGATGAATGATGTAGCAAGATGCTATAAAATGCCAAAAAACCTTAAAAAATGCATAGAAATCATTAAAAAAGGTAATTCTTTAGAAAGAAATGCATATAGGATTAATGACAATTATTTCTTATATGGCTTAGCGATTGGTAGATATACCTCTGTTTCCTATAGAGCTGATAAGAAGAAGGAGCTAGGAAGGCTTGCCTATTATTTTGCTTGTATAAAGGATTTCTTTAAATCAAAAGCGACAAATTTAAACATAAATGGGAATAATTTAAAAATATCACAAGCATTTATTATTGATAATAAATACATGGCTGGATACCCTATAGATGCTATAAGTGATGATTGGATTCATTTGAAATATATCCCATCCAAAAATAGATTTATAGATACATTTAAATTCCTTTTCTTTTTACTGTCTAAAGCCAAAAGACATTCTAATGAAATTACAGGTGAGGATATAAAAATAGAAGGAAAAAACATATGCTTTACTCTTGATGGAGAAAGATATATTACAAGCCATGCAACAATAAATAAGCTTAATAATGCAATAAAAATTATTACAGGATAAGAAAAGAAAATCATGATTAGATTGTGATTTTTTTTGATTTTTTAAAAGCATCGAATTATAACACGGTTTTTGTCTGTTATATAAACAATATTTACGTTATTGTATCGATACGAAAAAAATAGCATAAAATTTAGAAATTTTTTCCATCGCTAAACCGTTGAAAACGTTTTTACTTTGTGATATACATAAATATATAATATTTATGGAAGCATAAGTATAGGAAAAGTGATAAAGGCAAAACTAGAGTAATCTAGTGACGCAAAGCTAAAGGGGCCATGGGGAGATGGCTAGCCAGTTACCGATTATATTGGGGGACTGGCTTTTTTTATTCAAAACGTAGGAGTGAGATTTATGAGTATGAGAGAAAGGACAACTAGAAAATGGGTAACCAAAGTTTTATCTGCAGTTGCAGTATTGGTTGCCCTTTTTGTGCTTGTCTTTTCTCTATTTCAGAATCCTTCTACTCATGTATATGGTTTATCAAAGGAAGTTTCTACAGAAGCAGAATTAAAGAGTGCACTTGAAGCACCAGAGTATGATGAAATTATTGTTACAGCATCAATTACATTAACGAATGGTACAACCCTAGATGGTGATTTAGATGATGATGGTGTAAGAAAGACCATTCGTGCTTTAGTTACAGGTACAACCGATCAGGGTGTAATCAATAGTAATTCTTCCAATTACACACTCTTCTATATAGCTCAAAATGCAACAGTTCATATTAACAACTGTATCATTAAGGGTGGAGGAAATAGTGCTATTGTTAATGGCGCAAGCGATACGGCAACCACAAATAATTCCACACTTTATATCGATAAATCTCAAATCTCTAA
>JAFPSY010000193.1:0-10509 GCA_017413585.1 Acholeplasmatales bacterium | reverse complement strand
GAACTTCTGGGAGCTGGCTAATCATCAACCGCCAAGTCACACGTATTAACCAGCTCTCAGAAATTCACGTATTTTTCCTTTCTTTAGACTGGCTATATTATATCACTTTATTTATTTTTCACCAACACTGTGCAAATTAGGAATTAAAGAAAAAATTGCCCAATATTTTCAGGCAATTTTAAACCAAATATTTTTATCTATTTTTGTCTTTTTTTATTTTGAAATACTCTTTAAAAATTGTTCGATTTCTTCCTTTTTAATTGGACCTTCTCTAAGAATCTTTACTTCATTATTATCGACTAAAACTACAGTTGATGGCTTATTCATAGACTCTGTAGTTGTATCATAGATTTGATCTACTAATCCACTATATTCCTTTACAATTTCATCATATTCATTTAAAGGCACCATACCAGATTCATTTACACTTGTTGTAAGCATTGGGCCATTTTCTAATAATATCTTTAGCGCAAGCTCATGATTTGGAATACGAACACCAATGGTTTTATAGCCAATGGTATCTATAATATCCTTCTTACTATTTAGGATTAATGTAAATCCACCGGGTAAGAATTTTTGAATTAAAGCTTTAGAGATTTCATCTACGATAGCAATCTCTTCAATTTGCTCTAGATTTGCACATAAGCAAGCCAAAGGCTTTTCCTTTGGTCTATGCTTAATATTATATATTCTTTCTATTCCCTCTATATCCTTTATCCTAGTTCCAATACCATATACTGTATCTGTTGGGAATATAATTACTCTTCCTGCCATGTAAAATCACCGACATAGATAAATGTCATTCGATCCTTTCCTTCTAAATCCTTTATGCATTCTGCCTTACATTCAGGGAAATACTTTTTACATAAGGCAAGCATTTCTTCCTTTTTATCATAGCCATGCTCAAAGGCAACAAGTGCCTTCTTATTTAATAATGGACGAAGGCCTTGTAAAATAATACGATAGAATTTCATTCCATCATCTCCACCAAATAAAGCTAAATTAGGCTCATTATCCTTAACTAAGGAATCAACATCCTCATTTTCTGGAATATATGGAGGATTCGATACGAAAATATCAAATTTCTTCCCCTTTAAAGGAGTGAGCATATCTCCTTGTAAAAATTTTACGTTTGCATCAAATTTCTGATTGTTTAATTTCGCAACCTCTAAGGCTTCCTTTGATATATCTGTTGCAACAACATGCATATTAGGCTCTTCCTTTGCTAAAGTAATCGCAATACAGCCAGAGCCAGTTGCTAAATCACATACCTCAACCTTCTTACCCCCGAAATGCTCATCATATTTATATAATATGTTTTCTACTAATTCCTCTGTTTCAAATCTAGGAATTAATACATTCTCATTCACAATGAAATCATATCCATAAAAGCAGGATGTTCCAATTAAATATTGAATAGGCTTATTTTCATGTAAATACTTATCAAAGATTTCATTGAATTTATTTACATATTCCTCTTCAATTTCTTCTCCTCTTTTCATAAATAAAGCATTCGTTTCTAAATTACAAATATGCTCTAATAGTAATACTACTGCAGAATCCTCTTTGTTATTTTCTAATGCTTCATTTTCCTTTAATTTCATAAACTCTAAATAGGTCATAGCTTTTTACTTCCTTTAAATATATTCTTTTGATAATATAGCTCCATTTCAAAATAAGAGTCACCCTCCATCATTTCCTTTAGGAATACTCTATCTCCATCCCATAGATTTAAATCAAAGATTTTATCCTTATCTATCCAAGATAGGCTTCCCTCATCCGATGGAGTTATGAACCCCTCAAATTGATTTGAGGTATATAGATGCATAAGCTCTGTGTAATCATCATTAATAAAATAGATTAAGCCTCGCTTTGTATAATCTAATAATCTTATACCAGTTTCTTCCTTAACCTCTCTTATTAATGCATCATCAGGCTCCTCATTATATTCTATATGGCCACCAATTCCAAGCCATTTTCCTTCATTTAAATCATTTTTTCTTTTATTTCTTAAGAGCATTAAATACTTATTATTTCTTTCTATATAGCATAATACCGTTTCTACATATTTTCTTATAACATTCTCTTCTCTAACATCCTTTATGATGACCTTCTCATCATCGATAATGCTTGTTACATCATAGAAAAAGCCTAAGTGGTCTTGGTCAATCGCAAAAACATTACCTCTATAGATATTATCATCCTTCATTTTAAATTCAATATAATCTCTAAGCTCATATTTTGGCATTTCCAATTCAATCACCCACCACATATATTATATAGGAAATATGGAAAAAGAGATACCCGAAAGTATCTCTTTATGATTAATTCTTGCCTTCAAATTGAAGCTTATAAAGCTTATAGTAATAGCCATGCTTAGCTAAAAGCTCCTGGTGATTACCATGCTCTAGAATTTCACCCTTCTGTAGTACCATAATTTGGTCCGCATGCTGGATAGTAGATAATCTATGTGCAACGACAAGCATTGTACCAATATTCTTAATCTTTTCTAAGGATTCCTGAATTAATACTTCTGTTTCTGTATCAATATTTGCTGTAGCCTCATCTAGGATTAGAATTTGTGGATCAGCTAAAACTGTTCTTGCAAAGGATAATAGCTGACGCTGTCCTTGGCTAAAGTTTTCACCACGCTCGATAACCTCCTCATCTAGACCCTTTGGAAGCTTCTTGATGAAGGAATCTGCATTAACATATTCACAAACTCTCATAATTTCATCATCATGATATTTTGTATCATGAAGAGTAATATTATCTCTTATAGAACCACTAAATAGGAATACATCCTGAAGCATTTGACCAATCTTTGCTCTTAAGGATTCTATCTTAATATGCGTAATATCAATATCATCAATTAAAATTTGACCCTTTTGAATCTCATAATTTCTAACAATTAAGGATAGAATGGTTGTTTTACCTGCACCGGTTGCACCAACAAAGGCTACCGTTTGCTTAGGTAGGATAGTAAAGGATACATCTCTTAAAATCCAATCCTCATCCTCATAGGCAAACCAAACATTCTTAAATTCAATTTTACCCTCGAAATGATCAATTTCAATAGCATCTTCACTATCTAATACATCTGGCTTTACATCCATTAAATTAAATAATCTTTCGGATGCAGTAAATGCCTTTTGTAAATTATTTAATTGGTCAGCTAAATTCTGAATTGGGTTAAAGAATCTAGAGATTAGCTGATAATATGCAACAATATCACCAGCACTCATTGCAAAAATCCAACCAAAATAGAAATTAACTGCAACAGATGAAATATAAATTAAGGTAATGAATGGTCTATAAATACCAAAGCATAGAATAACTTGGAATCTTGCCTTACGTACATTATCATTCTTTTCAATGAATTCAGAATCCTTATAGCGCTGCTGGTTAAAGATTTGGGTAATCTTCATACCAGATAGATTCTCATTAAGATATGTATTCATATCAGAAATAGTTTTTCTTTCCTTAGTGAATATCTTATGAACAATTCTTGAGAAGATAAAGGATGATATAGCAACAATTACAACAGGAACTGCCATAATTAAGGATAGCTTCCAGCTATAGAAGAACATTACAGCATAAACAGTTACAACATATAATACATTCTTAATTACATTAACAATTACATTTGTGAATAAATCACTCATGGATTGTGTATAATTACATACTCTTGTAACTAAGGAACCAACGGGCATTTCATTGAACTGATTTTGACTCATATTTTGAATATGAGTAAATACATCCATTCTCAATCTATAAATAATTCTTTGACCAGCCTTTTGTAATAGCATAGATTCAATATAAATAAATGCCATATTGACTAATGCAATTACAAAATAAACAATAGATAAAATTAATACAGTTCTATAATTATCATAGCTTAATTGGGAATTACCAAATAAGGTTTCAAAGCCTTCTAGGGAATCTGTAATTTTACCTGTTAGAATGGGAAGTGTAATATCTAGTGCAACATTTATTGCAAGTAATACTAATGCTAAAATGAAGGATAATAATTCAGGCTTAACATATTGCATCGTACGAGATAAAATCTCTCTTACGCTCATTTTATGGTCGCCCTTTAAACGGTTTAATTCGTCTTCCATTACATTGCACCTCCTTCAACTTCTTTTTCAAGTTCTTGAAGGTATACCATTCTTTGGTATGTAGGTGATACCTTTAATAAATTTTCTGGAGTATCAAATGCTTCAACCATACCATCATTTAATACTAGAATACGATTTAGCTTAGATACAGTAGATACACGGGATGCGATAACAATGGTTGTCTTACCCTTTCTCTTTTCTCTTATATTTCTTAAAATGGTTTCCTCTGTCTTTACATCTACTGCAGAAACAGAATCATCCATAATCATAATTGGAGATTCCTTAATATAGGCTCTCGCAATGGAAATTCTTTGTTTTTGTCCACCAGATAGTGTAACACCTCTTTCTCCAGATACCGTATCATATCCTTGCTTAAATGCAGCAATATTGTCATGTACATCAGCAAATATTGCGGCATTTTGAATAGAAATAGGATCCTTCTTTCTATCGGAGAATGCAATATTATTATAAATCTTATCACTGAATAAGAAATTATCCTGTGGAACATATGCGATAGCATTTCTTATGGAAGTAATATCACAATCCATAATATCATGACCATCAATTAATATAGAGCCCTTATCTACGTTATATAAACGAAGTAAGGAATTTACTAGGGTTGTTTTACCACAACCAATTTTACCAACAACACCAATGGTTTCTCCTGCTTCAATTTCAAAGGTTACATCCTTTAAGGATTTCACCTCAACAGGAGCATCTGGATAGGAGAATGAAAAATGGTTAAATGTAATTTTACCAGAAACATTCTCAAGCACATATGCATTCTCTGGATTTTTTACATCCTCCTCTGCATCTAAGAAGCCTGCAACTCTCTTTAAGGAAGCCTTAGCACGGCTTCTCATGGAAACAATTTGACCCATGGCAATCATAGGCCAAATAAGTGTATCAAAATAACCAAAGAAGGTTACAAGACCACCTGCATTAATTTCTACTGCATGGCCAAATATAACCATATATTCACCTGTGATGGAGGCATATACGGCATATCCTCCTACTCCTAAGACCATAGCGGCTATAGCAGCAATAATTAATTCAATTAAAACATCAAATATAACACTAATTCTTGCGAAGGAAACATTCTTTAATTGATTCTTTCTTGCAATTTTTGCGAATGCATGAAGATTTGCAGTTTCCTTTACGAAAGCCTTAATGACACGGATACCTGTAAAGTTTTCCTGTGAAAAATCATATAGCTCATCATAATTTTCCTGTCTTTCAAGCCAAAGCTTAGACATAAACTTTTCAATTAGGAATCCCCATAAAATAATTAATACCATAGGTATGAATGCTAAGATGGAAAGTGCCCAATCTAGCTGAATCATTTTTACAATAACTAATATACCCAAGAAAAATGCATCGACGATAGTAACTACACCAAAGCCTGCATATTCCTCTATGGTTTCAAGGTCTGTTGTAAACCAGCTCATAATAGAGCCTACCTTGTTTTCATGGTAGTACTTTTGACTCAAGCGTTCACTTTTCAAAAACATTTCATGCCTAAGTCCTGCCTCAACACGACCAGATGCATTAAATAATGTAAAACGCCAAAGCATTCTACCGCCAAACATTACGACAGCAACAACTAAAAGCATTATTAGAATGTGCTGCATTTGGGCTTCTGCATCCAAAGGCTTGTCTTTGATAATGTTTACAATATCACCTAAGAATTCTGGAATCCATAGCTGTACATAATCTACTGCAATAAGTGCAGCTATACCAAGTAGGTACAACCAGGAATACTTCATGTAATACTTAAACATATGTCTATTGAACAGCATACATTTTCTCCCTTCTATTTACTTTTCAATTACTTCTTTAATCTTATCCTCTAATAAATTTTCTCCTATGACAATAATGACATCCTGTCCTGCTGCAATAGGGGAAACATCAAAGGAATCCTTTGTTAAATTCATTAAATACCAAGAATCGGCTTCCATAAAAAAGCCTTTAATTCTTATGACATTCCCATATGCCTTATCCATAAATAATTTCTTAGATATTTCTAATAAATAATCCTTTTTTAGCATTTTATTCATAAAGCATATTGAGGAATAATTGTTTTCCTGCATAACGGTTTTCTTTTCAAAGGAATAGCTGTGATATCCACTATTCATTATATTTTGAAAGACAGAATCGTCAAAGGCAGCATGATGTCCTAAATAGGCCTCATTATCTTGAATTCTTCTTATACAGCCTATAGCTTCTAGGGATTTATTCACTTTAGCTAATAGATCTTCTTTTCTTTTATTTCCAACCTTTGTAAAGATAATCGCTCCTGCAGGAGCTAGCTGGCTTGAAAATAGATACTCTGTATCACTATCCTTAATATCAATATTCGAATCTACAATAGTGATTACAGAACCAATTTCATACCAATTTTCAAGTGGATCGTCATAGACTAAATCAAAGAATTCATCGGTATCAAAGATACCAGATGGCTCTACAATTACTCTTGTATATCCACTCATAGCCATGGAGATGAGCTTTGTTTTAAAGCGTCTAACGTGGCAATCGTAGCAGCAACCACCAGCAATCATTTCGATTTCGCAAGAAGGTCCTCTCAAATCACTTAAGAGCATCATATCGACATTGACTGCACCGTAGTCATTTTCTAAAATGCCAACTCTTTCTCCATTTTTAATTAGGTACTCCACATACTTTCTTATGAAGGTAGTTTTACCAGAGCCTAAAAAGCCAGTTATTAAATCAATTTTAATATTCATTTTACATAAAACACCTCCAAATTAAGAAAAAAACGCGACAAAAATAGTCACGGGGGTATCTTTAGTTTTCAAAAAACTACAATAGCGCCTAATTTGTCCGCCTAATATATTTTAGCATAATTGTTATTGATGTCAATTACCAATATAGATACCACCGTTATATATTTATATTATCGAAAGAGGCAGAGTATAAAAAACTCTGCCTAAATGTTCATTTAAAGAATATATTTATTGAATCTGATATTGGTAAATAACACTATGCTCTTTATCGTATCCAGGATATGGATCTTTTGTCATACCTTGAATAATTTCCATTCCATGATTGGAATGAACATAAAGCATTTTATTATCTTTATCGAAGGATAAGCCTTCAATTTCACCTGGAATAATAAAATCCTCAAATGTTTTTTCTAATTTCACATCACATGTATCACTATTTGTGATTTTAACAGAATACATATGGTCCTTTTCACCATTTTTGGTTCCATCCGCCATTCCGTCATCTGCCGTCATGTAATAATTACCATCATAATATGCAATGCCTTGAATCCATTTAGGTGGTTCTTGCATAAGTATTTTTCTACTATATGCACCATCGCTTAAATTATATTCATAAATATATTTTCCTGAATCCTCTCCTACCCATGATACCATGACAACCTTTTTTTCATCTGGATTGATAGCAATACCAGAGCATTCAAGCTGTCCTGAATTTTGGTTGAAGGGGAAGCTTCTTTTAAATTCTAAAGTGTTTGCATCATAGACTGCAATTTGAATGTCTTTGCCAACACCATTTAAAAAATATTCAACTCCACAATAAATCTCTCCGTTAAAACAATCAATATCACCAATATGATTTACTTCTTTTATATATCCTTGAGAAAATGGATTATCATTTAATAATACCAAATTCCATTCCTTATCATACTTTGCTAAAGTTTTAGAACCGGAAACATAATAATAATCCTTATCTATAGCTAAGCCCTGTCTTCCAATTATATCCTTATTCATTTCTTCGGTATTTGTTATATAAGTGTAAGCATGAGATGCTTTATTACTACAAGAGCTTAAGAAGGCAATACTTAAAGAAAATATAATGAAAACTTGTTTTTTAATCATGGAGTCTCCTTTTCTTTTTATTCAAATTCGATTGTTGCAGGTGGTTTAGATGTACAATCTAAAAGTACTCTATTTACACCTGGTACTTCATTTACGATTCTTCTTGAAATAATATCAAGGACATCGTATGGAATTCTTGCCCAATCGGCAGTCATAAAATCGGAGGTTTGAACTGCTCTTAATGCGATTGCATAATCATAGGTTCTACCATCACCCATTACACCTACACTTCTCATGTTCGTAAGTGCGGCAAAATATTGTCCTAAATTGCAGGATTTATCTACTCCTGCCTTAGCAATTTCCTCACGGTAAATGGCATCAGCCTCTTGAACAATTTTAACCTTTTCAGGAGTTACATCACCAATAATACGAATACCTAAGCCTGGGCCTGGGAATGGCTGACGGTAAACTAGGTAATCTGGAATACCAAGCTCAAGTCCAACCTTTCTTACCTCATCCTTGAATAATAGTCTTAATGGCTCGATAATTTCTTTAAAATCTACTACGCTTGGAAGTCCACCTACGTTATGGTGAGACTTAATGGTCGCAGATTTGCCTAGACCAGATTCGATAACATCTGGGTAAATTGTACCTTGAACTAGGAAATCTACCTTACCAATCTTTTTAGCCTCATCCTCAAATACTCGAATGAATTCCTCGCCAATAATCTTTCTTTTTCTTTCAGGTTCTACTACACCCTTTAGTTTTTCATAGAATCTATCCTGTGCATTTACACGAATGAAATTAAGCTTATATGGACCCTTAGGACCAAATACAGCCTCAACCTCATCTCCTTCGTTTTTACGAAGTAGACCATGATCTACGAATACACAGGTTAATTGCTCACCTACAGCCTTAGATAATAATACTGCAGCAACACTAGAATCTACTCCACCAGATAGTGCACATAAAACCTTACCCTTGCCTACCTTAGCACGAATGGCTTCAATCGTAGATTTTGCAAAATCTGCCATCTGCCAATCGCCCTTACAGCCGCATACATCGTATACGAAGGCACGAAGCATCTTCATACCCTCTAGGGAATGCATTACCTCTGGGTGGAACTGTACAGCGTATAGCTTCTTTTCTTTATTTTCCATTGCAGCAACAGGGCATGTGTTTGTATATCCAGTAACAACAAAGCCCTCTGGTGCTTTTGATACATAATCTGTATGGCTCATCCATACCTGAGTTTCTTTATTACAATCCTTAAATAATAAAGAAGTCTTTTCTACATTTACTAATGTTTTACCATATTCTGATTTTGGAGCGTGTAAAACCTCTCCACCTAAGGAATATGCCATGAATTGGCATCCATAGCAAATACCTAAAACAGGAATACCTAATTCAAAGATTTCCTTATCAATTAATGGAGAATCCTCTCCATAAACAGAATTAGGTCCACCAGTAAAGATAATACCCTTTGGGTTAAATTCTTTAATTTTTTCAAGTGGCATATTATAAGGCTTAACCTCACAATATACATTACATTCTCTTACTCTTCTTGCGATTAGCTGATTGTACTGACCACCGAAGTCTAAGACTAATACCTTTTCGTTTTCCATGAAATCACCCCCAAAACTATATTACTTAATGTTTAAACGGTTAAATATATAATCTACATTCTTCATATAATAATCTAAGGTGAAGCATTCATCAATTTCTTCGTTTGTTAATACACTAGAAACAGTCTCATCAAGCTTTAATAAATCCTGATATTGCTTCTTTTCCTCTAGAGCCTTCATAGCAATAGGCTGAACAGTATCATAAGCCTTTTCTCTAACAAAGCCCTTTTCAATTAGCTTATATAAAACTCTTTGAGCGAAGATTACTCCCTTAGTTAAATAAATATCTTCCATCATTTTTTCAGGGTATACAACTAGATTTTCTAGGATTCCCTTAAAACGATTTAACATATAATCTAATAATTCTGTGGAATCTGGTAAAATGATTCTTTCTGTTGCAGAGTGAGAAATATCTCTTTCATGCCATAGGGCAATGTTTTGATAGAAAGTTTCCATATATCCACGAATAACTCTTGCGCAGCCACAAATATTTTCTGAAGAAATTGGATTTCTCTTGTGAGGCATTGCAGAGGATCCCTTTTGTCCCTTAGAGAATGCTTCCTCTGTTTCCTTTACCTCCTGACGAGATAAATTTCTAACCTCTAAAGCCATCTTTTCAAGCTCTGATGCAACTAAGGCTAAGCATGCCATATAATGTGCATGTCTATCTCTTTGTAATACCTGTGTAGAAATTAATGCATAATTAATTCCTAAATCCTTGCATACATATTCTTCAATTTGTGGTGGAATGTTTGCGAAATTACCTACAGCACCAGATAATTTACCAACCTCTACCTCTTTCGAAGCATAATCAAATCTTTCTAGGCATCTTACCATATCCTCATACCATAATGCCCATTTTAATCCAAAGGATGTAATATCTGCATGCATACCATGGGTTCTACCGATGCATGGAGTATATTTAAACTCCATAGCTCTTTTCTTTAAAACATCCATAAT
>JAFPSY010000192.1:0-1972 GCA_017413585.1 Acholeplasmatales bacterium | reverse complement strand
TGAAATTGGAGCCCCAGTTTTTATCCTGATATCCATAGGATTTATCTGGTATTACATCATAGACCTCACCATTATAAATAATGGTACCAAAATATTTCGTTTTAATGCCTTCTGCATGCCAATACATTTCATAGGCCTTTAAACGACGGAAAAGACCAGATGCGCCATAGCCAACATTATAGGTAATTTCTTTAGACATGGTTAACTCCATTTCAATGGAACCATCAGACGACATCCATTCTGGATGGTTTATGGAATCTTTAACTTCTACCTTTAGTCTTAATCTTTCATTATCTAAGTAGCAATCCTTAGCCTCAATTTGGTATGGTACTCCCATATGTACCTTGACTTGATTCCAGCCAAAAAACCTATGAAGCTGTTTTGCATCATGTCCCCAGGTACCACATTTTACCATTAAATAGGAAGGCTTTATCCCCTTTTCCTTATTCTCCTTTAATTGACCAAAGATGGGCTCACTACCACCTAAGGCAGGATTTATTAAAAAGAATTCAGCAAAAAAGGCCTTTTCTTCCTTTGTATTTCTATTTATAGCTGTAAAGGAATGCCACCACCAGTCATATCCTTTTTTTCTAAATTTACCTGTAAGCATACACTGCTGTCTTTTTGGATCTTTTTTATTAAACATAACCATTACCTCGACTATATTATAAAACAAAAATAGAGAAATGGCATTAAACACATTTCTCTATTCTGTCTTAAATCTTATTTTTCACGGAATTGGTTTAATTCCTTATCATAGATATAACCGAACCTAGCTAATATATCTATAATCTCATCCTTAGATTCATCTAAATCTTGACATAATTCATCTAAGCTAGAATAAAAATCTCTAAGCTTTGTATTCACAATAGATAATAATAAAATTGGATTCTTAGGTAACATAGGCTACCTCATGAAAAAGAAAAACATAAGGAAATAGGATGCAATTAAGCCTACGATAGCTAAGAATAAATATAGAAATGAGGATTTTGGTGTAATCCTTCTTGTCAAAATGAACATAATAATACCTATCAAAGGAGATACAAGGGATAATACAGCAGCAAAAACCGTAGGTCTATCCTTTACCTTAGGTAATTCATTTGGATTGAATGTAGCCTCGTTTATAGGCTTTTCATCTACTACCTCAGATTGTACCTCTTCTACCTTTTTTTCTTCCCATGAATAGCTATATTCATGCCTCTCATGGCATGGATTTAACCTATTATGAATAGCCTCATTTAATAATTCCATATGATCATATAAATAATCATAGGAATTCTTCATTTTATTATATTTTTCACTATTATCCATATATTTTTCACTTAAGGATAAAAAGCTTTCCTTAAGCTCTAATCTTGTTATAGTATGATCTGGAGTAATCTCCATAATATGTAAGGCCTCAAGTGCCTTTTTTTCCTCAATTGTCATATTATCACTCCTTTTGTCTCTAGGATATAATAAAAATAACGCAGAATTATGTATAATTATTTCTTTTTATTAAAATAATCTAACACAAAGTCTGAAAGCTCATATTCATCCTTATTTCTTTTTGATTTTAAAAAGAAGAATTTTTCAAGATTTCTTGTGTTTAATAAATAGGAATAGGAGGATCTCGCATCGTCCCTTAGCTTTCCACCAACATAAATGACTCTTAGAGTCTCATATTCCTCTTTATTTAATATTTCATCTAGGGGAATCGACTCAAGTACACTTTTATAATTATAATAAAAGGCTTCATCTATAATTTTATATGGAATTCTGTTTATGCCTCTTTTTAAATCGGCATATTCCATTTTAGATTTCTTTAATATTTGAATAATTTTATTATAATTCATCTTACCCTTTTCCTTATATTCCTTATATAAGGTATAGAATAGATGAAAGGAATCATCCTTGAGCTTTTCATGATTTAAATACTGTGCCATTTGAATTAAATTTGTATATTTCGTAAATTGATTTTCTAATCCTTGAT
>JAFPSY010000191.1:0-2305 GCA_017413585.1 Acholeplasmatales bacterium | reverse complement strand
GATAGAAAGATTATCGTCATTGATTCTCTTCGTTATTCTACTGGCTTAGGCTTATTAGTTGTAAGAGCTGCCATGAAGCGTGAAGAGGGATTAACTCTTGAAGAGGTTGCCAAGTGGGTTGAAGAAAACAAATCAAGATGCCACCAGATGGGCTTCTTAGATGATTTATCCTTCGTTGCAATGAAGGGTAGAATCTCTAAGCCAAAGGCTTTCATGGGCCAAATGATTGGAATTAAGCCTATGGCTGAATTCTCTTATGAAGGATTACCTAGCGTTTTAGCTAAGACTAAGGGTGATCAAGCATTCTTCGATGCTTGTATCAAATACATCGAAAAGACAATTCTAGATCCAAAGGATCAAATTATCTTCATTGCTCAAACTGCAAGAGAAAAGCAGGCTTTAGAATTAAAGAAGAGAATTGAAGAGAAATTCGCTCCAAAGGAGGTTATCGTTAATACTGTTCATCCACAAAACGGAATTAACATTGGACCTGGTCTTTGTGCAGCATATTATTTCGGTACAGAAATCTCTAGAGATTTATCTATCGAAAAGGAATATTTAACACAAATATTAAATTCAAAGTAAAAAATGGCGCTGCCATTTTTTCTTTTTCTATATCCTTTTTTGTATTATAATAAAGACAAAAAGGAGGAGAATTATGAAAAAAATATTCTTTATTTTACTTCTACTTCCTCTATTTCTATTATCCTCCTGCAAGGGAGAATGTGATTTTAAAATTACATTTTTCAATGTAGGTAAGGCAGATGCTATATTAATTCAGGATAAAAATACCAATATCATCATTGATACAGGTACAGAGGAATCTTGTGATTATTTTTTAGAGGGATTAAAAAAATTAAATATAAAAGAAATCGATTGTTTAATTCTATCCCATTTTGATCAGGATCATGTTGGTGGTGCTTCTAGATTATTAAACACCTATAGTGTTAAGCAAATATACCAAACCTATTTAGTAAAAACATCAAAGGAAATCGCAGCCTATCAAAATGCTTTAAAGGAAAAGAATATTACTCCTCTTGAGGTAAGAGAAAATCTAAGCTTTACCATAAACGATACAAGCTTTACGATTTATCCTCCATTATATACTTCTTACGATAATAGCCCTAGCAATAATTCATCCCTTTGTGTAAGGGCAGTATATAAAAATACATCCTATCTATTCCCAGGGGATGCAGAAAAGCTAAGAATCAAGGAATTAAATAAGCTAGATTTAAAATCCGATTTATTAAAGCTACCTCACCACGGTGGAGCTGAGGATAATTCCGATAAATTTATTTCTAAGATTTCACCAAAATATGCCATTATTACAGATACAGAAAATGAACCTGCAGATGAAATCATTTTAAGCTATTTAGATAAAATTAATGCGAGCGTTTATCATACCTATAAGGGAGATATTCATGTAGAAAGCGATGGAGAATCCATCTATATAACGCAATAAAAGGCCAAATGGCCTTTTTATTTTACATATTCATTTAAGAATGCATCTAATTTCTTCATAATTTCATCATGTCCAACATAAATGGATACCGCATGAGATGCATCAATTGTGACTTGCTCTTTCTTAGCACCACAGGCATTATAATTTTCATTACCCATAGATAATGGAACTAATAAATCGTTCTTTCCATGAATGAAAAAGGATGGAATATGGCAATTCCTTAATGCATTTTTGGCTTTAGATTTTTCTAGAGTAAATCCATGAATTTTAGCAAATAAGGACATAAAGACCATAGTAAGTCTAGGCTTTATTTTAAGTCTTCTTTGAATCGAATAGTAAACCTCCTCATAAGCCCCAGTAAATCCGCAATCTAGGATTAAGGCTTTTACATTGGAAGGCAGCTTATCTGATACCATTTCTACAGTAGCACATCCCATAGATACTCCCCAAATGACAATCTCCTCTGGTTTATATTCCTTATTTAGGAAATCTAACCATAATAAAGCATCCTCACTTTCCTTTACACCGAAGGTGATATATTTCCCCTCACTATTCCCATGAGCTCTTTCTGTAATTAATAATAGATTATAGCCATCCTTCAAGAACTTTAAGCCTGGTGTATTTACATTATTTAATGGATCTGCATGATATCCATGGAAGAAAACTAAGGTTTTCTTTGAATCTCCATTTTTATAATACTTACCATATAGCTTTAAGCCATCTAAAGATGGTATAGAAACCTTATAATAGGGAAGCATAGAAAATATGTTCATATTCTTTATGACCATTTCCATAAATGGCTTATAGTGTGTTTTTGATAAATCGATATCCGTAAGTAATACT
>JAFPSY010000190.1:0-14749 GCA_017413585.1 Acholeplasmatales bacterium | reverse complement strand
TATGACATCTTCAAATTCTGATATCAGCGTTGAGGTTGTTATTAATGATCAATCCCTAAATATCCAAGAGCCTGGTCAAACTGTAGTACCAGGAAAGGTATTTATCGATATCATTCGTAAGATTAATTCTAAAAAAATAAATCTATATGTATCTGATGATAAGGTCTTAGTTATTAAGGCAGACCGTGGTGAATATAAGCTACAGATTATGGATCCTGTAGATTATCCAAAAATTGATTTCGTATTACATGAAAATCCATTAACTATTGATGCAGATGTATTAAAGGGAGTTATTAAGGAAACTGTCTTCGCAACTGCAACAAGTGAAAAGAAGCCTATATTAACTGGTGTTAATTTAAAGAACCAGGGTGGTAAATTAATTGCTACTGCTACAGATTCCTTTAGATTAAGCCAAAAGATAGTAGCTATTGATCCTGAATATAAGGATTTCAATATTACAGTACCTAATAAGAGCTTTGATGAATTATTAAAGGCTATCGATCAATACTCTGAAAGAATTACCTTATATTTTGGAACAAATAAATTATTAGTTTCATTTAAGAATATTTCTTTCCAAACAAGATTATTAGATGGTAATTATCCTGATACATCAAGATTAATTCCAGCAGATTTCCCAATCGTTTTAAAGTTCAACAAGGATGAGCTTGTTGAGGCTGTAGAAAGAGTATCCCTATTATCTCCAAGAGATAAGGCATCCGATAGAGAAATCACATATTCTATCATCAAGCTTTCCATCAAGAAGGATAGAATCATTGAAATATCTACAACAAACGCATCAGTAGGTGATGCTAAGGAGGAATTAATTCCTACATCTATTGATTCAACAAATCCTATTACCATTGGATTCTCTAGTAGATATTTAATTGAAGCCTTAAGAAGCTTCATTTCAACTGAGGTATCCTTAAATCTATCTGGAGCGATTCGTCCATTTATCATTCGTGGCGATAGAGATGCAAATCTAACTCAGCTAATCCTACCAGTAAATATGGAATAATTTAGACACCTTCGGGTGTCTTTTTTATATGTAATTTTATAATTTTTTCTAAAAACAGCATAATTTTGTATTATAAATTGATTTTTATTCTTTTCTTTACTATTTTACTCATAAAATAAAAAAATTAAAAATAAGCCAAATTTCTTGAATAATTTTTACCTATATGATATAATCATATAGAAAGAAAAGGTAGAGATTATGAAGAATGTTAGCATAAAAACAGAATATATAGAGCTACAGCAGCTTCTTAAAATGGAAAATTATATTTCTTCTGGAGGACAGGCAAAATATTTCCTTTTAGAGAATAAGGTATTTGTCAATGGCGAAGAAGAAAATAGAAGAGGTAGGAAGCTTAGGGTAGGAGATATCATTTTAATTGATAAAGAAGAATACAAGATTGTATGATATCTAAAATAAAGCTAAAAAGCTTTCGATTATTTGATTCCCTAGACCTAGATGTTTCTAATCCATTAGTCATTCTTAGTGGTAAAAATGCCACAGGAAAAACTTCCGTTTTAGAGGCTCTTTATTTATGCTCAACAGGTAAAAGTCATAGAACAAATGATTTATCTACCTTAATACGTAAGGATGATCCCTTTAGTATTGTTGAAGTAAAAGGGGATAAGCAATTTAAATATGTTATATCTAAGGATTCCAAAAGCTTATTTATTAATAAAAATGAAATTAAAAAAATAAGTGATTTTGTAGGTAATCTTCCAGAGGTTTTATATTCACCAGATGATATAAGCCTAATTAAAGGATCTAAGCTAGATAAAAGAAGATTTCTAGATATGGAAATATCCTTATTAGATAAAACCTATTTAAGAAATTTAAATGCATATAGAAAAATACTTGCTGAAAGAAATGAAATTCTAAAGCAAAGTAATATAGATTTTAATTTATTAAATGTCATAAATGAAAGATTAAGTGAATATATAGTAGCTATTTATAATAGAAGAATTTTATTCATAGATAGAATGAATGAATTATTAAAGAGTATTACTTTAAATTTAAATAGTGAAAATATCCGTTTAATTTATAAATCTACCTATAATCCTTTAGATGTATTAGATTCCATAAAAAAACACGAAAAAAGCGATTTATTTATGAAATCTACAGGTATTGGATCCCATAGAGATGAATTCATTATTGAAATGAATGATCTAGATGCAAAGGAATATGCATCTGAGGGTCAATCAAGATTAATATGTATTGCAATAAAATTAGCCTTAAAGGAATATATCAAGGAAGTAAGTAAAAAGGATGTAATCTTACTTTTAGATGATGTATTTGCGGCATTAGATAAAACAAGAATAGAAAAGCTTGTTGATTATATTAATAATTCCTATCAAGCATTTATTACTACGACATCAGTTTTGGAGATACCTGATGAGCTATTAAAAAATGCTTTAGTTATTAGATTAGAAAAAAAGGAGAGATAACATGGAAGAAAACAATGTTAAAAAAGAAATCGAAGAATTAACTGGTGATAATCCGGATAGTGAAAACTATGGTGCGGATAAAATCAAGATTTTAAAGGGACTAGAGCCAGTAAGAGAAAGACCAGGTATGTATATTGGTTCTACTGGTGAGACTGGATTACATCACTTAGTTTGGGAAATTGCAGATAACTCCGTAGATGAGGCCCTAGCTGGGTATGCATCTCATATTAAGGTTGAAATATTACCAGATAATGTCATCAGGGTTACCGATGATGGACGTGGTATGCCTATTGATATTCACCCAGAAACAAAAAGACCAGCACTAGAGGCTATTTTTACAGTTCTTCATGCCGGTGGTAAATTTGATGATGGTGCATACAAGGTATCTGGTGGATTACATGGTGTAGGTGCATCTGTAGTTAATGCATTATCCGAATGGCTAGAAGTAACTGTAATGCGTAATGGTAAGCAATATACAGAAAGATTTGAGCGTGGTCTTGTTGTAGAGGACCTATATGAGCATGATACATCCGATCATACAGGTACTATTGTTACATTTAAGCCAGATTATGAAATGTTCCATGAAACTCTTGTATTCAATTATGAAACAATAAGAAAGAGAATGCAGGAAACTGCATATCTAAACAGTATTTTAACCATTACTGTTGAGGATAGAAGAGATCCATCCAATATTATCTCCAATACATATCATTATGAGGGTGGTGTAAAGGAATATGTAACCTTCCTTACAGGTCAAAAGACAACCCTAAATAAGGATATTATTTATAATAATTCTATTGGCTCCTATAAGGAATTAAATAGTGAAGGTAATGAGGTTACAAGAGATGTCATTATTGAAATTGCAATGCAATATAATGAATCCTATAATACGACAATTTATTCCTTCGTAAATAATGTTAATACACATGAGGGAGGACATCATGAAGAGGGCTTCAAGATGGCCTTAGCTAGAGTATTAAAGAAATATGCAGACGATAATAAAATGCTAAAGAAGGATGAGGAATTAACAAGAGAGGATACTCTAGAGGGTATTGTTGCGGTTATTTCTATTAAGCATCCAAACCCAGAATTTGAAGGACAAACTAAGGCTAAGCTTGGTAACCCTGAGGTTAGAGGATTAGTTTCAAAGGCTTGGGGTGAAACTCTAGAAAGATATATGGCAGAGCATCCAGCAGATGCAAAGACAATTATTGAAAAGTGCTTACTTGCATCTCGTGCAAGAATTAACGCAAGAAAGGCAAGAGAAGCAACAAGAAGAAAATCACCTTTAGATAATTTAATGCTATCATCTAAGCTTGCAGATTGTAGATGTAAGGACCCTGAAAAATGCGAAATGTATTTGGTCGAGGGAGATTCTGCAGGTGGTTCTGCAAAATCAGGAAGAAACTCCAATTATCAAGCAATTCTACCACTTCGTGGTAAGGTTTTAAATGTTCAGAAGGTACAGCTTGCAAGAGCGTTAGAAAACCAAGAAATTCAAACCATGATTCGTGCTATTGGTACAGGTATTGGTGAGGAATTTGATATTACTAAGGCAAGATATCATAAGATTATTATCATGAGCGATGCCGATGTCGATGGTGAGCATATTTGTATTTTATTATTAACCTTCTTCCATCGTTTTATGAAGGGCTTAATTGAGGCTGGATATATTTATGTAGCTAAGCCACCACTATATAGAATCCAATATGCAAAGCAAATGGATTATGTATATTCTGATGAAGACTTAGAGACATTAAAGAAGACAAAATATCAAGGCAAGAAATATGATGTACAAAGATACAAAGGTCTAGGTGAAATGGATGCGGAGCAATTATGGGATACAACTATGGACCCAAGATATAGAACCTTAGTAAGAGTACATTTAGAGGATGCTGTTGAAGCAGATAGAATATTTGAAGAATTAATGGGTGAAGAGGTTGATCCACGTAAGGTATTCATTCAAGAAAATGCCCATTTTGCAGACAACTTGGATATTTAAGGATGGTGAGTCAAAATGGCTATGAATGAAAAAGATATTGAATTTGAAAAGGCTCTTGAGGAAAGAAAAGAAGATGCCGTTGAATTATTAGATGTTAATTCTAAAATGAAGAAATCCTTCTTAAACTATGCGATGAGTGTTATCATCGCAAGAGCATTACCGGATGCAAGAGATGGATTAAAGCCCGTTCAAAGAAGAATTCTATATGGAATGAATGAGCTTAAAATATTTTCGAATGTACAGCATAAGAAATCTGCTCGTATCGTCGGTGATGTAATGGGTAAGTATCACCCACATGGTGACTCATCTATTTATGAAGCTATGGTACGTATGGCACAGGATTTTAGCTATAGATATCCTTTAGTTGATGGACATGGTAACTTTGGTAACATCGATGGTGATGGTGCTGCAGCCATGCGTTATACTGAGGCTAGATTATCAAAAATAGCTATGGAAATGCTAAGAGATATCGATAAGAACACTGTAGATTTTGCAGAAAACTACGATGCAACTGAAATTGAACCCGTATTACTTCCTGCAAGAATTCCAAACCTACTTGTCAATGGTACAACAGGTATCGCTGTAGGTATGGCAACCAACATTCCACCACACAATTTAGGTGAGGTTATTGATGGATGCATTGCATTAATAAGAAATCCTGAATTAACAAGCTTAGAATTAATGGAATATGTAAAGGGACCAGATTTCCCTACAGGTGGCTTAATTTTAGGTAAGGAAGGCTTAATTGATGCTTATACAAAGGGCTTAGGATCGATTACCATTCGTTCTAAGGCTCATATTGATACATTTGAGAATGGTAAGGCTGAAATTGTTGTTACAGAGATTCCTTATGGAATTAATAAAACAAGAATTGTTCAAAGAATTGCCGAGGTTGCTAAGGATAAGATTATCGATGGTATTATCGATTTAAGAGATGAATCCTCTATGGCAGGCTTAAGAATTGTCATTGAGCTTAGAAGAGATGTAAACCCAGAGGTTATCTTAAATATGCTATATAAATACACACCACTTCAATCCTCCTACGGTATGAATATGGTATGTATTGTAGATAATAGACCTGTAAATATTACATTACATGATGCATTAGATGTTTATTTAAAGCATCAATTAAATGTTATTACAAGAAGAACACAATACGATTTAGATAAGGCCTTAGATAGAATTCATATTCTAGATGGTTTATTAATTGCACAGGATAATATTGATGAGGTTATTCATTTAATTAGAAATACCAAGGATGGTACAGAAAAAGAAAAATTAATGAACAGGTTCAATTTAGATGATGCACAAGCACAGGCTATCTTAGATATGAGGCTTCAAAGAATTTCAGGTCTTAACTACACTAAGCTTGTAGAAGAGCGTGATAGCTTACTAAAGGCTGCAGATGAATATAGAGAAATTCTAGCATCTCCTGAAAAGAAGAATGAATTATTAATTTCTGAAATGGAAGAAATTAGAAATAAATATGCAGATCAAAGATTAAGTGAGCTAGCCCTTAATACTGCATTAAATATTTCTAATGAGGATTTAATTGAAAAGGAAGATGTTATCGTTACATTAACAACAAAGGGTTATGTAAAGAGAATGAAGCAATCCGAATATCGTGCTCAATCTAGAGGTGGTGTTGGTGTTTCTGGTATGAAAACTCATGCCGATGATGATGTTAATATGATTATTCCAACATTTACTCACAATTATTTAATGTTCTTTACAAATAAGGGTAGAGTATATTCTATGAAGGCCTATAATATTCCAGAGGGCTCTAGAACTGCAAAGGGTACTCCTATTGTAAATTTATTACCACTACAGGAGAATGAGCATGTTCAAACGATTACTCAGGTAGAAGAAATTAATGATGATTTATACCTATTCTTCGTTACAAAGCGTGGTACAGTAAAGAGAACACAAATGAAGGAATTCGCAAACATTCGTTCTACAGGTATTATCGCAATTACCTTAGATGAGGATGATGAATTATTTAGAGTATATCTAATTAAGGGTAATGAATCTATCGTGCTTGGTGCATCAAATGGTAAGGCAATAAGATTTGCTGCAGAGGAAATTAGATCCATTGGTAGAAGTGGTGCTGGTGTACGTGGTATGCTTCTAGGTGAGGAAGATGAAATTGTAGGCTGTGCTATCGTAAAATCCGAAGAGGATTCTATCTTAGTTGTATCTCAGAAGGGCTATGGTAAGAGAACTGCTGCAGATGAATATAGATTACAGGGTAGAGGTGGTTCTGGTGTTAAGACTATGAACGTAACCGAAAAGAATGGTAATTTAGTTTGTCTTGCAGGTGTAACAGAGGATGATGACTTAATTATCACAACCGATAGAGGTGTAGTCATTCGTATGCACTGTGATACTATTTCTCAAACAAAGCGTGCAACTCAGGGTGTTAAATTAATTTCTATTCGTGACAATCAAGCTATTTCTACAATTGCCGTTGTAGAAAAGGAAGATGAAGAACTAGAAGAAATAGAAAATACGGAAGAAGTAGTAACTGAGGTACTTGATGCTAATCAAGAGAATACAGAAGTAAATGAATAAGAATTAGTCCCACTATGTGGGACTTTTCCATTTTTATTGACAAAAGTGTGTGTGGGGAGTACTATTAAATTGCAAAAAAAGGAGAGAGAATATGGAAGAAAAAAAAGAGATTTTAAAGGATCATGGTTCACTTGTTGCTACTGCAATTATGGATTTACTTGCAGGTATTGAAGGAATTGTTTTTCTAATCGTTTTAGGAGCAAATATTCCTAGTAGTGATAAAGAAGGTAGAACGGTATTTACTGTTATATTTTGGATATCTTTAGTAATATTTATTGCAATGATGGCCTATTGCTTTGTTGGTAGAACAAGTTTAATACAAAAGAGAAAAAAAGGCATAGCTGTATTAATTAACTTAATATTTGGTTTATTCTTTTTAACGGAATTTATTGCTTGCTTTATAATTGGTTTTTCCCAATTTGAATATGAAACGCTAGAAGAGAAAAAGACAGAAGATGAAAGATTTAATGATTTCATAAATAGAAGATATTCAACTATTAATGATGATGTTGAGGCTGATTTCTTAAAAGAAAAATATGCACTAAAAACAGAATTACTAGAACAAAAAAAGACCTTAGAGACAGAAAAAAATTCTATAGAGAATATAGCTAAAAAGGTTGGTTTAAGTGATTCTCAAATTTTAAGAAAAGCACAAATTGAAAAATTAATTGAAGAAATAGATAGAAGAATAGAAACATTAAATTCTACTAAAATGACATTAAAAATTCAAGATTCTCCAAATCGTAATTTTGATGAAGAAAATGTAGAAAAATCAAATGTAGATTTAGATGTTCTACATAACTTTGAAGAAAAAATAGTAAATTTACCGGAAGAAAAGAAAAAAAGATTTGAACAATACAAGCACCTTTATGAAATTAATGTATATTCAAAGGAAGAATTTGAAGAAAGAACCAATGCTTTATTGAAAAATATTTAAATATACAGTAAAAAGGAACACTAAGGCAAAAAATGCTTTGGTGTTTTTATTTTAATGAAAGTGTTTGCGATAACGTATTCTTTATAGAATAAAAGATATTTTTCTATTATAATAGAAATTAACTATAGGAGTGACGATTCATGCACAAAATTGCTATTAAGGAGCTTGCCTATTTTGTTTGTGCAAGCGGTAATCTTACAAATGAATATTTCTCCAACAAGGATTTAAGAATGGGTACGAAATGCCATGATTATCTTCAAAGTAAATACAATGAGGATTCTATGGCTGAGGTGTATATAAAGGAAAAGATTACTTATATGCAAGAGGAATATCTACTTCATGGCTTTATTGATGGAGTATTAGATATTAATGGTGAAAAAATAATAGAAGAAATAAAATCTACTACGGAGGATTTAGATTTCATTACAGAGGAATATCATAAGGAGCATTTAGCTCAGCTAAAGCTTTATGCTTATTTATATTCCATACAAAACAATATGGAATTAATGCATATAAGATTAACTTATATTTCTGTTGTAGATTATGAAACCAAAAGCTTTGATTCCTTAATTAGCCAAGAGGAATTAGAAAATTTCTTCTTTAAGGTATTAGAAGAATATATTAGCTTCATAAAAATGATGGATCATGCAGATGCCATAAAAGAAAAAACGATAGAGGAAATGGAATTTCCTTTTAAAGAAAAAAGACATGGCCAAAAGGAATTAATGAAGGCTGTATATGATACTTTAAATAATGAAGATATTCTATACGCTATTGCACCAACAGGAATAGGTAAAACGATGGCTACTATGTTTTCTGGATTAAAATCGTTAAAAAAGAATGATAAATTATTCTATTTAACAGCGAAGGGATCTGGTAAAAATGCACCCCTTGATGCAATTAAATTATTATCGAAAAATGGATTAAAGATTAAAACAATCGATATTACAGCTAAGAATAAAATATGCAATAAAGGAAGTAAAAGCTGTACACCTGAGGAATGTCCATTCGCATTAGGCTATTTTGATAGACTAAAGGATGCCACTATAGAAATCTTTGATGAATATGATATTTATGATATGGATACTATATTAAAAATAGCCAATAAGCATAATATTTGTGCATTTGAATTTTCCCTATATTTATCTTATTTTTGTGATGTAATTATTGCAGATTATAATTATGGATTTGATCCACATGCACATTTAATAAGATATTTTGATGATGATACCTATAATCCTAAAATCTTAGTCGACGAGGCACATAATTTAATTCAAAGATCTAAGGATATGTATTCAGCAAAAATTACAACAGAGGATTTAAGATCATTAAGAAGAAGCCTAACAGGCTTAAAGCCTAGTATAAGAGGGGAGGCGAATAAATCCATTGAAGCATTAGAAAAATATATGGATTTATTAACAGAGAATGCTTTAATTTGTCAAAATACAATGGATTTAGATTTTAATGTATTCCTAAAGAATTTATCGAATAAATGTGATGAATGCTTTAAGGAAAATAAAAAGATAAAGAATAAAGATGAGGCAATAGATGTATATTATAAAATATTAAGCTTTTTAAATGTAGCGGATATTTATGGTGAAAACCATAAAACCCTAATTAAGCTTGATGATGATATTATATCTATAGAATATTATTGCCTAGATGCATCAGAATATATATTAAAAACAATAAAGGAATCTATGCATGGAATTGTATTCTTTTCTGCAACTCTATATCCTTTAGAATACCATTCAAATTTAATTACCCATGGGGAAGGAAAATATATAGAATTACAAAGTCCCTTTGATCCTATGAATTTAGATATCATTATAAATAATAAAATATCTACGAAATATAAAAATAGAATCAATACTCTTGATGAAATCATAGAAACTATAGATTCTATTGCAAGTGTAAAGCCAGGAAATTATATTGTATTCTTTCCTTCCTATCAATATATGAATATGGTAATCGATTCTATATCGAATACAAATTATGAAATCATTATTCAAAAGAATTCTATGAAGGATAAGGAAAAGAATGAAATCATAGATAAATTTAAAAATACAAAGAATACCAAATTTGGATTCTTTGTAATGGGTGGAGCCTTTAGCGAGGGCATAGACTTAATTGGAGATGCATTAAATGGAGTTATTATTGTAGGAGTAGGACTTCCTATGGTATGTAGTGAAAATGATATTTTAAAGGATCATTTCCAATTAGAATATGGTAAGGGCTTTGAATATGCATACCAATACCCAGGCTTTACTAAGGTCATTCAGGCCGTAGGTAGAGTTATAAGAGATAAGAAGGATATGGGTATTGCTATATTAATGGATGAAAGATTTACCTATTCTTCCTATTTAACCTTATTTCCACCACATTGGAAAAATAAAAAGGTCATTACAAACACTTACTTATTGAAAAAGGAACTATTAAGTTTTTATAATATAGAAAAATAAAGGAGAAAAAATATGAAGCTAGAACCAATTGTTACATCATTATTAGATACAGATTTATATAAATTTAATATGAATCAGGTTATCTTCCACAAGCATACAAATTTAAATGGAGTTTATCATTTTAAATGTAGAAATGAAGGAGTAGTATTTACTAAAGAAATGCTAGACGAAATCAATGAGCAAATTGATTATCTATGTAAGCTAACATTTAAGGAGGATGAGCTTAATTATTTAAGAAGCATTCGTTTCATTAAAAACGACTATGTTGAATTCTTAAGATTATGGCATCCTATTCGTGATTATGTAACTACAAGCTTAGATAATGGTAATTTAAAGATTATTGTTTCTGGTCCATTATTTAGTGCAATGCAATTTGAAATCTATCTTTTAGAAATCGTTAATGAGGTATATTTTAGATTTCAATATAATTACACTGAATTATTAGCCTCTGCTAAGGAAAGATTAGCTAAGAAGATTGAAGCCTTTAATACAGGTAAATATACCTTCAAATGGGCTGAATTTGGCTGTAGAAGAAGATTATCTAAGGAATTTGAAGGCTATGCCTTAAAGGAATTAAAGGATAAAACAAAGAATATGGTTGGTACATCCAATGTATATTATGCATATAAATATAATTTAACTCCAATTGGAACCTATGCACATGAATATGTTCAAATGTTCCAAGGAATTGATTCTATCCCTCTAGCATATACAAATTATTATGCAATGAAGGATTGGTATACAGAATATGAAGGAGATAATGGTACTGCCCTTACAGATACCGTTACTACCGATTTATTCTTAAAGGATTTCAATAGATCTATGGTAAATAACTATAGTGGTGTAAGACACGATAGTGGAGATCCATATGTATGGGGAGAAAAGATTTTAGCACATTATAGAAAATTTGGTGTAGACCCTAAGACAAAAATGCTATTATTCTCGGATTCCTTAAATTTTGATAAGGCACAGGAAATTTATGAATATTTCAAGGATAAATGTAAGGTATCCTTTGGTATTGGTACCTTTGTAACAAACGATACAAAGGTTGATGCTTTAAATATTGTAATTAAGCTACAATATGTAAATGGTAGACCAGTAGCTAAAATTTCTGATGCGCCAACAAAGGCAATGTGCGATGATGAAAAGTATTTTGAGTATTTACAAGAGGCAGTAAAATTTAGACTTGAAAGAGAGAAATAATTATGGATGTTTTAATTGTTGTTGACATGCAAAATGATTTTGTTACGGGCACATTAGGCTCTAAGCATGCACAAAATATCGTTTTACCTCTAAAGGAATATTTAAATAGCCTTAGCGAGGATACCTATGTCATTTTAACAAGAGATACACATGATGAATCCTATATGGAATCAAATGAAGGCAAACATTTGCCTGTTCTTCACTGTCAGTTTAATACATGGGGCTGGCAAATTGTTGATGAACTAAAGGATTGTAAGCACAATAGAATTATAAATAAACCAAATTTTGGTATTGGTAGTGGAACCTGGAGAAATATTTTAAAGGATATTGATGTTAAAACTATTACCTTGGTTGGACTTTGTACAGATATTTGTGTAATATCGAATGCATTATCCTTAAAGATTGCATATCCAGAAATCCCTGTAAGAGTAATTGAAAAATTATGTATGGGAGTAACGAAGGAATCCCATGAAAAGGCGATTGCTACAATGAAAATGTGTCAGGTAGATATAATATGAAGCAATATAAATTAGGACTTGTTTTAGGTAGATTTCAAGGAGTTCACATTGGCCATGAATCTATAATTGAGCATGCCTTAGCCTTATGTGATAAGGTATTAGTATTCATTGGTTCAAGTGATAAGGAAGGAACAAAGGAAAATCCTTTTCCTTATTCTATAAGATATAATATGTTACATGATATTTATAAGGATTCCATTTCTATATTTCCTTTACCGGATTTAGGTGTTGGAAATGTACCGAAATGGGGAGATTATGTCATTGAAAATGCAGTTAAGGTATTAGGTAAGCCAGATTTGATTATTTATGGTGAGGAACCAAAATTAAATACATGGTATAAGAATTATAGTGAGCTATCCTATATGAGTGTAGATAGAAAGCTTATACCTATTGATGGTACTACCCTAAGATCCTTTATAAGAAAGAATAAAAAAGAGGAATTTGAAAAATATACAAATCCTCTCATTCATAAATATTTTGATGAGCTAAGAAAATATTTATTGGAGGTGGAATAATGCTAAAGGAATATGGTTATATCAGGGTTGGTGCAATTGTAAATGAAATACATTTATGTGATCCTATCTGGAATGCATTAGAAATCATAAGAAATTTAAAAATTGCAGAGGAAAAGGGTGTAGAAATTGTAACTACACCAGAATTATCCCTAACAGGCTATACAGCACAGGATATGTTTTTAAATGATGATTTATATCAAGGAGTATTAAAGGCAATAGAAATGCTAAAGGAATATTCAAAAAATTCCTCCTTAGTATTTATTGTTGGTGCTCCAATTAAGGTATTAAATTCTTTATATAATTGCGCATTATCCTTCTATAAGGGAAGTATTATAGGTATTACACCTAAAACCTATATCCCTAATTATAATGAATTCTATGAGGCAAGATGGTTTAAATCTGCAAATGATTTAAAGGTTAATGAGATTAATTTATTAGGTGAGAATGTCAAAATATCGAATATGCTATGCTATCAATGTGATAATTATGATGTATCCTATGCAATAGATATTTGTGAGGATTTATGGGTATCGAATACTCCATCAAATTTTACATCTCTTAATGGAGCATCCATTATCTTTAATTTATCTAGCTCAAATGAAACGATAGGTAAGGTATCCTATAGAAGAAAACTAGTTTCTATGCAAGCATCAAAAACATTATCTGCATATGTATATGCATCGAGTGGAATTAGTGAATCTACATCCGATATTTTATTCTCTGGTCATGCAATGATTGCAGAACCCGACGGAACCATGGTAGAAAACGAAAGATTCAAATTTGAATCGAATATGATTATTCAGGATGTTGATATTCAAAAAATAAAAAATGATAGAATAAAGCAAAATTCCTATCAGCATCAGGATTTTGGTATTACCTATCCAAAGGCTCATTTTAGCCTAACAACACATAAGAATGAATTATTAAGAGTATATAATAAAAAGCCATTCCTAGCTCATACTAAGGAAGGCTTAGAGGAAATCTTAAATATTCAATCCTATGCTTTAGCAAAAAGAGTAAAGCATTTAGGTAATTCTAAGATGGTTATTGGTATATCTGGTGGTGCAGATTCTACCTTAGCCTTCTTAATTACAATGAGAGTATGCAATATCTTAAATTTAGATAAAAAGAATGTAATCGCAATTACTATGCCAGGCTTTGGTACTAGTGGTAGAACCTATAATAATTCTAAGACCTTGATTCAATCCTACGGTGCAGATTTTAGAGAAATATCCATTAAGGATGCATGTATTCAGCATTTTAAGGATATTGACCATAAGGATGGTGTATTTGATATCACCTATGAAAATACCCAAGCAAGAGAAAGAACACAAATTTTATTTGATGTTGCAAACCAAGAGGGTGGAATCGTTGTAGGTACAGGTGATTTATCAGAGCTAGCACTAGGGTGGGCTACCTATAATGGAGACCATATGTCCAATTATGGAATTAATTGTTCCATTCCAAAAACGTTAGTAACTACATTAATAAGACATATTAAGGATTCTGAAGAGGGCATTATAAAAAAGACATTAGAGGATATACTAGCAACTCCTATTTCTCCAGAATTATTACCACTTGATGAAAATGGTAATATTAAGCAGGAAACAGAAAAGAATGTTGGACCATATATTTTAAATGATTTCTTCCTATATCATTTCCTAAGATATGGTGCCCCAATGAAAAAGATTTATTTCCTAGCCTTAAATACATTTAAGGATGAATTTACAAAAGAAGAAATAAAGGCAACTCTAATTCTATTTGTAAAGAGATTCTTCACCCAGCAATTCAAAAGAAATTGTGTACCAGATGGTATAAAGGTTGGTAGTGTTGCAGTCTCCCCTAGAGGAGATTTAAGAATGAGTAGTGATACTTATTACAAATTATATTTAGATGAAGTAGAAAAGCTATAAGAAAAGGGGAAAAATTCCCCTTTTACTTTGCCATTTTCTCTTTAATTGTAGCTAAAATAGAATCTAAATCACATTCCTTTGAATGATCAGTAAATTCAATTTTTAATTCTTCCTTATTATATCTTGGAAGAATATGAACATGGAAATGCATTACACTTTGTCCTGCAACCT
>JAFPSY010000189.1:0-6040 GCA_017413585.1 Acholeplasmatales bacterium | reverse complement strand
TAAAGAATCAATTTCTTGTTTCGTCATGATTTTTAACCTCTATTTAATCTCTTTAACAAATTCTATCTTATATAATTTCTTAAATGCTTTCTTCGTATCCTTAAAGCATTTTTTCGCATTTTTACCAATAAATTTTATCGTAGTACCTTCTATAAATGTAGTATCCTCAATTACAAGATTTGAGATATCATTTTCATAAACAATAACCTTACTTAGGGAGCTACAGCCACTAAATGCCTGTGGGTCTACCTTAGTTTTGGTTGAAATTGTAATCTCTAAAATATTTGTGTTTCTAAATGCATATTTGGAAATTTCTTTAATATCCTGATTGAATTCAACATGGCTTAAGGATCTACATCCATCAAAACAATGATCTGGAATTATCATATTTTGAAACATAGATAAATTAATCGTACTTAAGGATATACAATCTCTAAAGGCATTATTTTCAAGCTTAAGCTTATTACATGCAAATACAATATTCTTTAAGGCCTTACAATTACTAAAGGCATCCTTACCAATCGTTAAGGATAAATTCTTCGATTCGATATTTAAGCTTTCTATGGCACTTTCTGAGAAGGCTCTTTCCTTAATTTCAAATTCACCAGTAGAGGAAATTATAAGCTTGGAAACCTCACTTTGGAAGGCTGCACGAGAGGAAATAGATTGCGCATTGGTAGGTAGTGCAATATTCTTTCCTACAATACTTTTTACCTCAGTAGATTCCATAATATAGCCTAAATCCTCATCCTTATTCTGCTTATGGTGGCTATAAATACCTAAGGATATCTTTTCTTTAATATCAGAATCCTCTGCATTAATTTTTGTATCATCCTGATACATTTCACCAATTTTTGCACCATTATGTACAAAAATTACATTCTTATCAAAGGCTTTAAAACGATAATAAATAGATAAGAAATATTCATTTGTAATCATTTTGGATTCATCGACATATACGACTAAGGCCTTTGAGTTTTTGATATTTGGATATATCTTAGATTCAATATCCATATCTAAATAATCAATTCTACAAACATTAGAATATTCAGAAATATACCCCTCAAGTCGATCTAGCATTCCTAAATCCTTAGATAATACAATTACGGAATTTTCTTTTTTATTCTCTGGATTTTCCTTTTCATATAAATCCATTACGTTCTTATAAATAATAGGATTTTCCTTTTCTATAACCTCTAAAAAGGATGGATTATGTAAAACATCCTTAAGGCTTTCTTGGTGTACTACTGTAATAAGTCGATTATTCTTTTTGTCGAAGCAATTCGATAAACGACAATCTAAAAGAGCTCTTCCAAGCCTGTATTGATTATCCTCATCTCCATAGGAAGCATAATATTCTGTGAAGCATTTATCTGCATCCTTTATTTTAGATTCAGCTAAATAGGAATATCCCTTATTCATTAAGGCCTCTCTTTTAAAGCTATCTCCCTTTGGAGTAGCTTCCTTTATCGTACCACAATAAGGGCAAATAAAATCCCCCATGGAATCCTTCTTTTCATTACCTTTAAATGTATATGCACAAACAATACACTTCATACTCATAAACTAATCTCTCTTTCTTCTAATTTCATCAATTAGTTTTTTGATATCCGATAAAATGTTTTCTAGCTTCTTTTCCTCTATAATCATTTCATCATCAATTCTTCCATCCCTTACATCAATAAAGAAATCCTTTAGACTTTGATAATCACTATCTAAAAGTAAATCTCCTCTATCCTGGCTTGGAATATCCTCTCTTTTAAGCTCAACGATAAATTTACGAATCGCTAAAATGACCTCTTGTGCCTTATTTTCTGTTTCATCATCAAACTTATGAGCATTTAATTCATCAATAAATTCATTTAGCTCATCAATTTCCTTAATTGGGCATAATACACCATATGGATTTAAATAATAATATCGATTCTTAGCATTCTCTAAGAATGCATCGAAATAGCATTCCTCAATTCCTTCTCTCATTTTATCTAAATAGGTATCTAAGGCATCAATATCCTTCTTTGTAAATTTATCAAAATGAATAGAATCAAAATATAGGAAGGTCAAATATAAATATTGGCTTTTGTAAAAATCATATTGATCTAAATCTATTTCATCGATTAAGCAATCATTGATATGATCGATAAAATAATTCAATCTAGAAAAGCTAAATTGATCCTCTAGTACGACATCTCTTTTTTCAAATTTTGTAGATATTGTACCAGTTATCTTTTTTATGGTTAAAAAATCAGAATCTCTAGCATTCTTCATTCTTTTATCTATCATCGTATAAAGGGATGCATCTGGGAAGTATTTTTCTATTTCCTTTTGATTATTTTTGAATGCGAACTTTTTAAACTTTTCTACCAATAAACGATTTAAGCAAATGGACATAATTAAATTCCCAATTTTATTCTCTGGATTTAATTCTATAGAATCCTCCATAAGCTTATAAAAGTTTTCCTTTACGATGGATAGTACATAATCCTTATCTTCAATTTCATTTTCATTCATTGCCTTTAAAAACATACTATTCCACCTCCAATTCAAACTCATAATAATAATTATTTGCTGTATTATGTAATGTAATTAATAAATTATTATGATCCTTCTTTTCTACAATTCCAATTCTTAGGGTTGCAATAAAGGATTCCATCTTTCTATCATAGGAATGGGAAGCTCTTAAGCTTCCTCTATCATATAAATAATCTAATAGGTTGTATTCCTTATGATTGATATAAATGGAATAGCCCTCCTCATTCTTAGATAGAATGGTCTTTAAAGGAATTTCTAATTCCTTATTCAATCTATAGAAGAAAGAGCCCTTTTCTGTTTCGGATAGGATAAAATCATCATCCTTATTTAAAATAGGAACATTTAATCCTCTATAATCCTTATAGGATACACTAGGTAATACGCCTTGGTATCTAAAGCCACTTTGTAGTGCACAGCCCTTAGATACATAGCTAAAATCAACGATTTTTTCTAATTTTTCACTAGAAATCTTTTGGTATGGAATAATTCTTGAGCTACCAAAGATAGCTTGAATTAATGCCATTACATCTCTATAGACTGTCATCTTACCCTGACAAATAACCTTATAGGTTTGATTTTTCGTTAATTCTTTAATGCCCTTTAAATACTTTCTTAAGGATTCATTCTTAGAATATAGCTCATTTTCTAATGCATAATCATAATCCTCTTGAGATAGAATAAATGGGTATTTTTCTTTTCCTACAATATAATTTATTCTCATTCTACCCAAGAATATATTGGATAGATTTCCTTGATTTTCAATCATTTTGTCCTCAAGCTCTCGAATCAAGGAGAACTTAGAGAAGGTCATTTCATTCTTTTTAAAATTCGCTTTTATGTTAATATCCTGCTTATCAACAGCATGCGTGATCATGGAATCAATTAAGCCATAGGAGCCAAACGCAAACTTACTAAATCCATCTACAGAATAGGACATAGATATAGGAGTTGTTGATATAGGAATAATATTTTTCTGATTGTAATTAAATAAGGAGGCACAATAGCTATCATCATTTAAGCTTAAAACTAAGATATTTTCTTCTTCTATTTTTCCTACCTGATTTAAGCTATGAATAATGGATAGATTTAATACTTCCTTCGCTTTAGAAAAGATTAATCTCGTATTTTCAAGCTCACGGAAGGTACTCTTTAAATAAGGGAATACAGATTCCTTTATTTTGTAATCTAATGTACCACTAGTAAAAACAATATATTCTACTTCAATAATATCATTGTTTAAATCATTAAATATTTTAGAGAATATATAGCGGAAATATGGTAATAATAGCTCTTCCTTTGGGATATATAGGGAAGGGTAGAAGTTGTAGGCATAGCCTACACCTTCTTGCATTAAAACCAAATCCCCATAGAAAGCCTGTCCGCTTCCTCTTTTTAATACCATACCACAGGAGGGCTCATTATATATCATTTTAATTCTTGAATTTTTTGGACTATAAAAAGATATAATTGTCCTAATTTTATTAAAATCAATTCCTAAAGATATTTTCATATAATTCACCCTCCAAATATCTAACGTACGGTTAATGTAGCAGTGATTGTATCCTCTACTACATAATTATTATTTTGATTAACATTAAGAACTAAGGTATAGGTGCCAATCTCAAGTGCGGTTGTATCCATACCATAATCTAAAATAGAAACCTCTATTTCAATAGGATCCCCTACTACTTCACCTGTGATATGTAATAAGGTATTTAAATCATAAGAATCACCAAAATCAATTTCTACACTATCCAGTACTATAGAAAGCTCCTTTGGTAAAACATGTACTTCCTTTAAAGCTACATGAATTGTATAATTTGTAAGTTCTCCCGTTGTAGAGCTTATAACATAATCTCCAGCAGGAAGAATTCCACCTACTGTTTCATCACTTTTGTTTTTAATTACATATGCCTCAGATATTACAATGGATTTATCTGCTTCTCTTACATATCCTTGATAGGATGTATGTAAATTAAATTCTTCACCATAAGTAACATCTAAAGTATCTATTGTACCAACTAGTTCCTTCTTCAAAACATTTAATGTAGCACCAAGATACTCAATTTCATAATTGTCGCTTGTAAGTCCACTTGCGTTAATGGTATAGGTTCCTGCATCATCATATTGTGTATATGTATAGCTATAGCTTAATGTTCCTGTTAAATCTATGGCACTATCTGAACCCTTAAATCCAGAATAGGTAATAGAATTTGTAAATTCCTCACCATATACAATTTCACCACCAACAACATAAATAGATAATGGAGCCTTTGTAATTGTATAATCTATAGAATCATTTAAAAGATTATAATTTGCTTTAAATTCATCCTTAATTGTAGCTGTAATTGTGTAATTACCAACATTTTTGTTGCTTGAATTTGAAATATTTAATACCTTACCCTTTTGGGAATCTATCTCTCCTTGGATAGTATAAGGTATTACCTGAGTACTACCATTATAAACAAGACTTGTTTCATTTAATTTGAATTGAATATCCTTCTTTCCTATTACAACGGAGGAGCTTCCTTCTTCTACATTATAATTTTTATTTAGGCTATCATTAGAAATTAAATAAATATAATACGCATTTGCTGGATAATAATTGTAGCTATCCTTTATGGTAGCTATATTTGTATCCTTAGTCTTTAAGCCTAAGGTAATATAAGCCTTATCCTTTTCAATTAAGGTATCTTTTGTATTATCCACCTCATATTCTAAGGTAATCGAATCACCATAAATCTTATCTAGTGAGGTATAATTTAATTTAATATTTCTTTTCTTTATATCAAAGCCATTATCATAGCTTGAAAGCTGATAATTCTTCTTATAATTTTCATTAATTGCAACAACAAATTCATAATGACCAGCATCTATAAATTCATTATTTGTTAAGCTGATTAAGGAATCTATGCTATCCTCTTCTAAATTATTTGCGAAGGCTACATGATAGGTTTGTAGCTCACCATTATAGGTTAAATCGTCACCAGATGGAGTTACCTCTATCGTACGCTTTGCAATCTCTAATGTTGCAGAATTGTGGGTGATATTATAGTTTTCACTAAATATATCATTATCTGCATATCCTATATAATATAAGCCTGCATCATATAAATAGGTATCGGGATCAACTACGGCAACATTCGTTAAATCTACATCTGTAAAGATTTCAACGAATAGCTCCTTATCATCCTGAACACCAATATTTGAAAGCTCTGGTGTTAAAATATTAAATTCATCACCATAAATTGTAGATACATTCTTTTCTGTTATAGTTAAATCTCTTTTAGAAATGGTATAAATTACAGGAGTGTAATCTATATCATAATTCTTATTCTTGAATTCACAATCAATGATATAATTTCCTGCATAGTAGCGACCACTCTGGTCCACTAATCCACTTAGCTTAACCCCAAGATCATCGCCAGAAATTAATCCTTCATCACCTACTACATTTTCGATGTATTTTAATTGATTATTCTTATATCTTGTATCAATTCCATCACTT
>JAFPSY010000188.1:0-1619 GCA_017413585.1 Acholeplasmatales bacterium | reverse complement strand
TATTTGCCTCTATATCCTTTACTACAACAGAGCCTGCACCAATTACGGAATTCTTACCAATCGTAACACCAGGTACTACCGTAACATTCGCACCAATCCATACATTTTCTTCAATATGAACATCCTTATTATATTGTAATCCCTTTAATCTTAATTCTGGTAATATAGGATGATTTGCCGTTGCAATAGTAACATTAGGTCCTATTAATACATTATCTCCAATATAGATATGTCCATCATCTACTAGGGTTAAATTAAAATTAGCATATACATTATTACCAAAGTGAACATGAGCTCCACCAAAATTAGCATAAAATGGTAATTCAATATAGCAATTCTCTCCACAGGAGGCAAAGACCTCCTTCATATATTTTTCTTTTCCTTTAATATCTGATGTATTTAAGCTATTGAATTTCTTTAAGCCATCTAAGAGTGGTCTTTGTACTTTAGCTATTTCATCTATATTCGGGTCATAGATTAAGCCCTTTTCCATCTTTTCTATTTCTGTCATAAATTCCTCTATTTTGTTTTTACCAAGATTGCATTTAACCAACGATCCGTTCTATTCTCTCTTACATCATCACTCATATTAACTAAAGCGAATTCTAATCCTGTATCCTTGATATAGGATAAAATAGAGGATTCTGTTTGATCTACATAATATCTTTCTGTTCTTTCACCTTCAAATGTACCATATTTGAAGGAGCAATAGAATACTCCATTTTTCTTTAATGCCTTAGCACATTTTTTAAGAACATCATTTAAATCCTTAGATTTTACATGAAGCAAGGAAGCACTAGCCCATATACCATCAAATTCCTTATTATAATCTAATTCCTCAGCAGTTCCCTTTAAGACCTTCTTAACCCCAATCGATTTTGCATGCTCTAAAAATTCATCAATGGGGTCTACTGCTATACAATCATATCCCAAATTCTGAAAATATAGGGAATCCCTTCCTGATCCACAGCCTAAATCTAAGATTTTTCCTTTTTTTGGCATAAATTTTAAAAAGTTTTGATATTGCTCGCTCATATCTGCATTCATAGTATCTAATATGAAGCTTTTCGCATTTTCTTTGTAATAATCGTTTGTTCCCATATAGAAACCTCCCACTAATAACTATTTTACATTTTAAGTGGTTTTGTTTCAATATGAGTTATAGAAAAAAAACTAAAGCGACTCGTGAAAAGTCGCTTTTAGTAGTTCTTGCTTAAGCTTGATTAAAGCTTTAGCCTTGTATTTAGAAATCATTTGGTGTGTTACAGAATATGCTTTCGCAATATCCTCTAGAGAGTATTTTGCCTCTCCAATACCAAAGGATTTTCGTATGATGTCCTCATCTCTATTAGAAAGATGAGATAGAGCAAAATCTAAGTAAGGGATATAGCCCTTGAAATAGGAGTCTACCTCTACGCCCTCATCAGGGATGATATCGCCTAAGGAGATATCATCGTCCTCCCCACCAACAGGTGAATCTAAGGAAGAGGTCTGAAGCGAAGTTAAGCACTTACGAACCACTTTAATAGAATAGCCAGTTTCTTTAGCAATTCTATCTAAGGATGCGTAAGGCAGCTCCTCCATTTTCGCTAAGACCTTAGCTCTAGCCTGGTAGTCGT
>JAFPSY010000187.1:0-6458 GCA_017413585.1 Acholeplasmatales bacterium | reverse complement strand
TGATGCCAAAAGAACAGTACAGTTCTTAGATTTTAGGATTCAATCACCAGATCATCCGGCATTACTTCAATCAGAAGAGCAGCTTTATTTAAAATGTATGATATTAAGAATAAAATAAAAACGGGTTGATCCCGTTTTATTTTTTATATTTCTTTTTATATTCTGTTGGAGTTACACCTGTAATTCTTTTAAAAGCCTCTGTGAAGCTTGATAGGTTTCTATAGCCAACCTTTTTATAAATGTCAGAGAATGAGGTTTCTCCTCTTAATAGTAGAGCCTTTGCCTCACTAATTCTAAGCTTATTTAAATGTAGGATAGGTGTATCATTCATATAAGCTTTAAATGCTTTTGTGAAATAAGCAACGGAATAATCACTCATTTTTGCTAAATAAGCGATATCAAGCTCTGGATCCTTGAAATTTTCATACATATATTGAATCATATTCTTTATGTTTTTTCTATATTTCTTTTCAGGCCTTCTATTGTCTATATCTAGCTCAAGACCAGTAACGATTAATGCTGAGGTAATAAGCTTCGCAAGGCTTTCGGCCTTAAAGACATTATATTCTGGTTTAGATAGCTCTGCTTGGAAATCACGAATGACCTCTAAAATAGTTGGTGGTACATTAAACCTAGTATAGAAATATTTATCCTGGAATCCTAGCTTTGCCTTTAATTGATCTAAATATTCCTTATCTATAGTAATATCGATAACCTGAGATTTATCTAGCGGAAAAACAATACCATGAACGACATTTGGATTTACAGGGTAGATATAGCCTACCTCACCAATGTAGTTTGCTTTTTCATAAATTAAAAGAGGAATTGTATCTATTGGAATAATGAATTCATATTCCTCGTGAGAATGTGAGAAAGCATCAATCGTTTTCCTTCCTTCCTCATAATAATATTCTGCAATAGAGAATTCTTTAATTGTATGTATAGAATTATAATTTTTAACTTGGCTGATATTTACGCCATGCGCTTGTAAAACTCCCAATAGAAACACTCCCTTGTAAAGTATATAGTATATCATCATAATAACATGCATATTTTAAAAAACAAATAAAACTACTATACATATTTCAAAAATTTGTCTTAAATGAACACTTGTTTCATTTTTTGTTGTAAAGTTTATGCAAGAATGCGTAAAAAAAGAATTAGAATAGAAGAAATAGGAAAGAGAGGATGAATATGAATATTGTTTATAAAGATGGTAAAGCATATTTTGCTATAGAGTGTAGGAAATGTAGGCAAGAATTATTGTTCCTACTTCATGAGGAAGCTAGAAGAGTGTATGGTGCTTGTGCAAAGTGCGGTAAGGAATTTGGAGTATATTTACCCTCTATACATGAAGTAGAAAAATAGGTATTTCAATTTTTTGACAGAAAGAGTATAATATTAAAAGATTTAGGAGGTAATAAATCATGGAAGAAAAGAAATTTATTGGTATGACACCAAATGTAGTATTTGGTCTAACTTGGATATTATTCCCATTCGGAATTGTTGCTTTAGCTGTAGACCACGATAAGATGACAAAGAATGATAAGCAGCAGATTGTATCTGCATTCGTAATGGATGGTTTAACTATGATTCTTTCTATCATCATATCTGTTATTGAAGGTATTCTAATTGGCGCTACTGGAAATGATATTTGGAATTTATTAGGCTTAATCTTAATTGTTCCATTTGTATTCTGGCTAATTGCTATGATTCAGGCATTCCGTGGTATTGAATATCATTGCCCACTTGCTTGGAGTATTGCAGGTGCATTCGTTCACGATGGACCAGCGGACAAGAAGGAAGAGGTAAAGACTGAAGAAAAGCCAGAGGCTACTGAAGAAGCTCCAAAGGAAGAAGAAAAGGCTGAATAAGATTTGACGGATTTTAATCCGTCTTTTCTTTTCTTCTTAGAAATGATAAAATAAAACTTAAAGGGAAGTGATACAAATGCTTAAGAATAATTACCATACACATATGAAGTATTGTAATCATGCGGATGGAATGGTTATAGATTATGTAAAAGAAGCTGTTATGTTAGGCTTTTTAGAGCTTGGCATGAGTGATCACGCTCCTGTTTTAGAATCCTTTATGAGTAAAGAGGAATATTTAAATAATTATGGATACGACACTATGAAATTAAGTGATGTAGAGGATTATTTAAATCAAATAGAAGAATGCCAAAGGAAATTCCCTAATATTAAAATATATTCTGGCTTTGAGACAGAATATTTAGAAGAACAAAAGGAATTTTATTTATCTTTAAGAAAAAGGGTAGATTATTTTAATTTAGGTATTCATTTTTTTAGGGATAAAAATGGACATGTTTTAAATTGCTATACGGATTTAAATTATGATAATTTAGATGAATATTATCTTAATGCGAAAAAGGCAATTGAAACAAAAATGTATCAAGCCTTCGTTCATCCAGATTTATTTATGTATGGCTATAAGGATAAAAATGGATGCCATACATTTGATGAAAAATGTGAGGAAATAACAAGAAAAATAGCTCATCTTGCGATGGAAAATAATATATATCTTGAAATAAATACCAACGGATTAAAGTATTGTAAGGATAAGCATGATTTAAATACATGGCTATATCCATACCCTAGGTTTTGGGAAATCATAAAGGAATACAATGTAAAAATTATTGTGGGTGCAGATGCACATACTATAGATGCATTATCGAATGAGAATGTAAGCCTTGTTTATGATTTTATTAAGAAATTAGGAATAAATATAGAAGAAAAGATGGTGATTACAAATGATTTCAAATTTTAAAATTACAGATAATCTTTTATATCAGGAATATGATAATGAGCATGAAATGTATATTGCACTTGATGATTATCTACATAGTGGATATAAAATCAAGGAAACCATTTATTTATGCCCAGTCGTATCCAATGGATTAGAGGAAATCATTTTATCCTATATTCATGTAGAGAATCCTGGTTTAGATATAAAAAAGAAAATCCATCGTATGTGTAAATCAATTCGTTTAATGAAACCAGATTATTCGGATACTATATTAAATCTTATTGGCGCGATAAGAAAAAATTATGGTTATTCTAGCAATTATATAGATAAGCATAACATCTTCGATAGAAAATATAAGAATTGTGTTATTTTATTATTAGATGGTCTTGGAAGAAATGTATTAGAGAAGAATCTAGATGAGGATGCATTTTTAAATAAAAAGGTATCCTTTTATGAGCATGCGATATACCCATCGACTACTGCTGCATCCACTACCGCAACCGTAAGTGGCTTAACTCCACTAGAATCTTCCTGGACGGGCTGGAGCAATTACATAAAGGAATTAGATAGAGAAATCGTATTATTTACGGGAGTAAATTATTATACGGATGAGCCAACAGGAAGACCTGCATCAGATTTTATTCCATATAAGCCATTCTTTAGTGATATGAAGGTTAAGGGATATATTATCAATCCAGATTTTTCAAAGGAAAGTAAGGATATTAATGATGTATTAAGTGATTCCTTACAAAAGCTAAATTATCCACAGCCAATTATTCAATATGTATATTGGCCAGAGCCTGATGGAATTATGCATGAATATGGCACATATTCTAATGAGGCTAAGGATATTCTTAAGGATATTAATGATAAGGTAGAAAGGTATGCGAGTGCATTACCCCTAGATACCCTATTAATTATTTCTGCAGACCATGGCCATACGCCAGTAAAGCCTATAAATCTTTATGAATGTGATTTATTAAATAAATATTTAAAAACAAAGCCATCGAATGATTCTAGATGTACTACCTTTAGAGTAAAGGATGGTATGGGAGACAAGTTCGTTAAAATGTTTAATGCACTCTTTGGTGAGGTATTCCAGCTATATTCTAAAAGAGATGCAATCAAAATGGGATTCTTTGGTAACCCTAACGGTCATATTCACGCAAGAATTGATGATTTCTTGGGTGATTATGTAGCTATAGCTACAAATCAATTCTATTTCAATTTTAAGGGTGAAAATAACCATTTATTTAAATCCCATCATGCAGGTATAACAAAGGATGAAATGGAAGTGCCTGTAATTATTATAAGGAAGTATTAGAATGAAATATCGAGTAGAATCCATTCTATCCCAAGGAGTTACCCTAGGTAAGATCCATATTATGGATAGATTAGAGGAGGTGAATAGCGACTCCTCTAGCGATTATATAAAATTAGATAATGCCATAAAAAAATCCTTAGAAGAAATAGAGGAGATGAAGAAGAAATCACCAGAGCTTGAGAGCTATTTATTAGTACAGGAATATATGATTTCAGACCCTGAGCTTAAAAAGAGAATTCTTATTATGCTCGATGAAGGAATTAGTGTATCTAAGGCAGTACCTGCGGTAATGAAGGAATTCATTGAGGGGCTTGCGAATTCCACAAGTGGATATTTAAAGGAAAGAACCAATGATATGGAGGATGCTGCAAGAAGAATTGTTTTAAATCTATCTGATTTTAAAGCAAATACTCCAAATGAACCATTTATTCTATATACAGATAAGCCATATCCTTCCTATTTAATTCACAATAAGGATAAGATATTAGGAATTATCTCTAGAGTTGGTGGCTATACCTCTCATACAGCCATTTTAGCTAGAAATTATGATATTCCCTTTGTCATTTCTAAAGAGGATTATAAAGAGGGCGAAGAGGTATTAATTGATACAAGAAAAAAGATTATTATTACAAATCCATCCTCCTTACAAAGAAATATTAAGAAGGATATGAAGCATAAGAAGGCTATTCTACATGCAGGGTATAAATTCTTAGCCAATGCTGCATCCGATTTAGATGTAAAAAAAGCCATGGAATATGGCTTTGATGGAGTTGGACTTTATAGAACTGAAATGATATTCATGAATTCAAATCGTCCCTTTACAGCCCTAGAGCAATATAAAATCTATAGTGATGCTGTAGAGGCATTAGCTAAGGATAAATATATTGTATTTCGTACCTTTGATGTCGGTGGAGATAAGCAAATATCCTATGTGCATACGAATAAAAAGGGTATAGATAATTATAAACAAAATCCCTATATCTTTGAAAATCAGGTCATGGCAATTTTAAAGATATATACAGATACAAAAATGGATATAAGAATCATGTTCCCTATGATTTTTGAACCGGAGGAATTTGATTATTTAAAGGGATGGGTTTCTGATTTAGCTCAAAGATTTGGCTATTCTATTCCACCTCTTGGTATGATGCTTGAAACGAAAAGTGCATTAGAGAATATTAAAGATTTCAAGGGTGTTAAATTTATATCCATTGGTACAAATGATTTAGTTAAGGATATATATAGCCTAGATAGAGAAACTGCAGTAGACAGGTTAGATGAATATAAGGATGATTTAATAAAAAAATTGATTCCTGTTGTCGATTATGCAGAAAGAAAAAATATACAATTATCGGTTTGTGGTGAGCTTGCATCCATACCAGAAATTGCAGAGGAATTCTATAGAATTGGTATTAAGAATCTATCGGTATCACCATCCTTAGTGGATATGCTAAATCAAGCATATTTAGACTATACGAATAAAACAATAAAATAGAAAATAAGATTGGGGCAAGATTCTTGCCCCTTTTGAATGCAGTTTCATACTATAGATTATGTATTTTAAATTGAATTTGATTCCTATATTTAGTATAATAACTAATGGTTTTGAAAAGAATGGAGATTAAATTATGAGTACATTAGTTGTTGTAGGATCCCAGTGGGGAGACGAAGGTAAAGGTAAGATTACAGATTACATGGCTCAAAAGGCTGATGTTGTCGTAAGAAGCCAAGGCGGAAATAATGCCGGCCACACAATTACAATTGAGGGAGAAAAGTTTGCATTAAGAAGTATTCCATCTGGAATATTTAATCCAAAAATTAAAAATGTAATGGCAAACGGTATGGTAATAGATCCAAAACAAATGCTTGAAGAGCTTAAGGGACTTGAGGATAGAGGAATTAAGGATTATCAATTATTTGTTTCTAATCGTGCTCATATTGTACTTCCATATCATAGATTATTAGATGGTGCCTATGAAAAATTTAAGGGAGATAAGAAAATAGGTACTACAAAGAAGGGTATTGGACCTGCATATGCAGATAAAATTAATCGAATTGGTATTCGTATTGCAGATTTAATTGACCCAAAGATTTTTGCTGAAGCATTAAAGACAACTTTAGCTATTAAAAACATGGAGCTAAAGATGCTTGGGGAAGAGGAATTAGATTTCGATTCCATTTATAATGAATATGTAGAATATGGAAAGAAGATTAAGCCTTTCGTATGTGATACTTCCTTACTTCTTGAAGAGGAAATTGAGGCAGGCCACAAGGTATTATTTGAGGGTGCCCAGGGTGTAATGCTTTGTATTGAGCATGGTACATACCCATATGTTACATCCTCATCACCTACAGGTGCTTCCGTACC
>JAFPSY010000186.1:0-2181 GCA_017413585.1 Acholeplasmatales bacterium | reverse complement strand
TTTGCATACCAACACAAATACCTAAAATAGGTGTATTCTTCTCCATGAGCTTATTTACTACCTCTACAAATCCATAGGATTTGAATGTATCCATAGCGATAGAAAATGCACCTACACATGGTAATATCACCTTATCTGCAGAAAGTATTTCACTAGGGTCTGATGTAATTTTTGCATCAAAGCCTAAGAAATCTAGGGCGTTTTTAACGCTTCCTAGATTTCCTATTCCATAATTCATAATCGCAATCATTAGATAACTCCTTTAGTAGATAAGCTACCCTTTATATCACCATTAATTTTAATTGCATCCCTTAAGCATTTAGCTAAGGATTTAAACATAGCTTCAATAATATGGTGTGCATTTTCTCCTCTTAAAATGACAAAATGAAGATTCATTTTGGCATTATCAGCAAATGATCTAAAGAATTCATTTGCAGTTTCCGTTTCAAAATCACCACATTTTACTGTATCAAATTTCGCATTGGATTCGAAATATGGTCTACCACATAAATCTACTGCACATAAAACAAGTGCATCATCCATTGGCATAACGAAGCTTTGGTAGCGGGCAATGCCATCCTTAGATACTAATGCCTTATTGAAGGCATCACCTAAGGCAATACCAGAATCCTCTACTGTATGGTGGCAATCGACATGTAAATCACCCTTACATTTAAACTCTAGGTTAAAGCCTCCATGCTTGGCTAAGGTATTTAGCATATGATCAAAAAATCCAATACCGCTATTGATTGTAGCCTTACCCTCACCATCAAGCTCAAGAGTAAGCTTAATATCGGTTTCCTTTGTTTTTCTTTCTACACTTGCATTTCTCATTTTAACACCTCCAAAAGCTTATCATTTTCTTCTTTTTTACCAATTGTAATTCTATATACTCCACTTCTAAATTTACGTATATAGATTTTATTCTTTAGTAATGCATCATTTTTACTATCATCCATTAAAACATATAAGAAATTGGCCTCGGAAGGATATACCTTATAACCTAAATCCTTTAATGTATGATAGACTCTTTGTCTTTCTTCTTTGATGAAATCAATTTGTTCCTTATATAAATTGAAATTAGAAATAGCAATAATACCCGCAAGCTGTGTAAATGTAGTTACACTATATGGGGCTTTAATTGCATTGAGCATATCGATATTATCCCTATTAGATATGGCATAGCCTAATCTTATAGAAGGTAAGGCTAAGGCCTTTGAGAATGTTTTAAAGGATATGACATTGTCATATTCTAAGGCTATTTTTGCATAATCCTCTTTAGCAAAATCAATATAGGCTAAATCTAAGGCAACTAAAGCATTCGTAGATTCTATGATTCTTCTTACATCAGCCTTACTTAAATACTGTCCTGTTGGATTGTTTGGTGTACAAATTAAGACAAGCTTAGGGTTATATTCCTTGATTGCATGAATCATATCCTCTACATGGAAGATATAATTTTCATCCCCATATACAGGTATATATTTTGCACCTACAAGCTCTGTAAATACCTGATACATAGAAAATGATGGGGAAAAGCCTAAGACAGTATCACCTACCTCAAGTGTAGCTCTGAACATTACATCAAGTAATTCATCAGAACCAACACCAACCGTTACATTTTCTTTTTCGATACCATAGTGCTTTGCAATAGCTAAATCTAAATCATTCTCATCCATATCTGGATAACGATTAAATTCTATAGCGGATGCAGCCTTTTTTATTTCATCAACTACCTTTTTAGGTGGTTCTACTGGCGATTCGTTCGCATTTAGAATAATACCATCTAAAATAAGTTCAGAATGATATGGCTTCATAGAGCTGAAGCTCTTTTTCATATATTTCATATTATTCTCCTCTTACTCTAGCACTTAAGGCATGCATACCTAAGCCCTCAGCCTCTGCAAAAGTATCAACATCATCAATTAGCTTTAGGCAAGCCTCATGAGAGAATTCAATTAAAGAGGATTTCTTAATGAAATCATCTACTCCTAGTGGAGAGAAAAATCGTGCTGTACCTACCGTAGGTAAGACATGGTTAGGTCCTGCCATATAGTCTCCTAGTGCCTCAGCGGCATAGTGACCAATGAAGATTGCACCTGCATTATCGATTTTATCAACAATGCTTCTTGCATCATCTAAAGCAAGCTCTAAATGCTCTGGAGCAAGTCTATTCGTATA
>JAFPSY010000021.1:0-3148 GCA_017413585.1 Acholeplasmatales bacterium | reverse complement strand
CGTTAGTGCAGCTGGTGCTGTTTTAATTGATGCAATTAAGAAATATTATAATAAATATAGCTTCTATGCACTTAAGAATGTAAGAATTGAACCAGCAAAGCTTGGTAATACTGCAGGTATGATTGGTGCTGCATATTTAGCATAAAGAATAGGGATGGATATTCCATCCCTTTTAAAATAAAGGGGGATTATTATGATTTATAGCTTTAGAAATGATTATTCATCCATTTGTCATAAGAAGGTAATGGAAAAATTAATAGAATCCATGGATGAACAAAATATTGGTTATGGAGAGGATTATCATAGCGAGAATGCTAAAAAATTAATCAAAGAAAAAATAGGGCATGATGCAGATATCTATTTTTTGGTTGGTGGAACACAAGCCAATACTACAGTAATTTCTGCAGTCTTACGTCCATATGAGGCAGTAATTGCAGTAGAAAGTGGACATATCAACGTGCACGAGACTGGCGCAGTAGAGGGTCAAGGCCATAAGGTAATAACTATAAAGGGTCAGGATGGTAAGGTCTTAATCCCAGAAATTAAGCATATCCTAGATACACATATGAAAACTCATATGGCATTACCTAAAATGGTATATATTAGCCAATCGACAGAGGTTGGTACTGTATATAGCCTAGAGGAATTAAAGGAAATCTATGAATTTTGCCATAAGAATTCTTTATATTTATTCTTAGATGGCGCAAGATTAGCCTCAGGTATGGCAGCATCCGGTATTACATTTTCTGATTTAGGTAAATATACAGATGTATTCTATATTGGTGGAACGAAGAATGGTGGCTATTTAGGTGAGGCTGTCGTATTCAATAATAAGGAAATAGCAAAGAATTTTAATTATGCTCAAAAGCATTATGGAGCCTTAATGGCTAAAGGCTTTGTTGCCTCTATCCCATTTGAGGTTTTAATGCAAGATGACCTATATTTAGAAATAGGTAAAAAGGAAAATGCCTGTGCTTCCTATTTAGCAGAAGGATTAAAAAAACTAGGCTATAAATTCTATAGTAATTCTATAACAAATCAAATCTTCCCTATTGTACCTAAAAATCTATTCTTGGTATTAGAGGAAAGGTATGGTGTAGAGCTTTGGGAGAAGCTCGACTCTGAATTTTATGCAATACGATTTGTTACCTCATTCACAACTACACAGGAAAACTGCCAAGAAGTACTTGATTTTTTAAAGAAATATCAATGTAATTGATTTTTATTTGATTTTTTTGAAAAAAACGAAATATTATTAGTCTTTCTTTTGACAACCTAATTTTATAGTGCTATAATGTAAACAAACTATAAAAAAAGGGGTATATATTTATGTCAGTATGTGTTTTAGATGAATACGATAAGAAGATTATTAAATATTTACAGGAAGATTCTTCCATTTCAAATATAGATTTATCAAAGAAGATTGGACTTGCGCCATCCTCTTGCTTACTTCGTGTAAAGAATTTAAAGGAGCAAAAAATTTTAAAGCAATTCACAGCTGTAGTTGATGAAAAGATGCTAGGCTATGAAATCACATGCTTTGCAAAGATTTCTATGCATCCATTAAATAGAGAGACTTCTAATCAGTTTATTGAAGAAGCAAGAAAGATTCCTGAAATTGTAGAATGCTATACAATTACAGGTGATAGTGCATTTATGCTAAAGATTGTTGCAAAGAATTTCCAGTATTATCGTGATTTTATTTTTGACAAGCTTTTATCTGTACCATATGTTTCAAACATTGAAACATCTATTGTAGTAGCTACAGAGAAGAAGACTAATTTTATTCCATTAGATTAATCATGAGCCCTTAGGGGCTTTTTGTTTCACTTTTAACAAGGGAGGTATTATTATGTTAAAAGAATGCTTTAAGGCAAACAGAAAAAAGATTTTAGATCAAATGGAGGATAATTCTATTCTTTATGTGTATTCAAGAAGAAAGGAAGAATCCTTAACGAATGAAAGATATAACGTAAATCGAAATTATTTTTATCTTTCTGGTGTATTAGAATTTGATAATGTAGTTATGCTTACTAAGATTAATGGTAAGGGGTCAGAGGTTATTTATATCAATCCATATGATGAATTTAAAGCTAAATGGGTTGGTGCACCCTTCTCTAAGGAAAAGGTAATGGAATTATCTGGCATTAAGGATGTTCGCTATTTGGAAAGCTTAAAAATGAATAGAGATTCCTTATTAAATGTATGTAATACCATTTATTTAGATTTTGAACCAAATGAGCTTAATGATTTACCAACAGAAACAGAAAAGCTTGCCTCTGACATTAAGCTTAAAAAGCCTTGGGTTAATGTTAAAAATGCAAGACCATTCTTCCAAAATGCGAGAATGGTAAAGCATGAAGAAGAATTAGAAGAAATGAAGAAGGCTATTCATATTACGAGACTTGGTATTGAAAATATACTTATGAATATGAAGGAATCCTACGAATATCAGCTAGAAAGCTATTTTGATCAGGCTATTAAATATAATGGAGGTACAGGCTATGCCTTCGCTACCATTGCGGCATCAGGTAAGAATGCAACATGCCTACATTATAGTGATAATGATTCTATAGCTAAGAATGGAGATTTAATTCTATTCGATTTAGGATCAAGTGTTAATATGTATTGCTCGGATATTTCAAGAACCTTCCCAGTAAATGGAAAATTTAGCGAAAGACAAAAGGAAATCTATAATATTGTGCTTGAGGCACAAAGAAAGGTTTTCGAGGCTGCAAAGCCAGGTGTAACTATAAGAGATTTACAGCAGGTTGTCATTAAGCATTATGAACTAGAGCTAAAAAGAATTGGATTAATTAAGGATCCAAAGGAGGTCTCTAAATATTATTATCATGGAGTATCTCACCATATTGGTCTTGATTGTCACGACCTATCCGATCACTTTGCTCCACTTAAGGCTGGTGAGGTAATCTCTAATGAACCAGGCTTATATATTGAAGAAGAGGGGATTGGTATACGTATTGAGGATGATATGCTAATTACCGAGGACGGCTCCTTTAATCTTTCTGGTGAAATATTAAAAACAGTAGATGAAATTGAAGAATTTATGGAAAAAAATAAGAGGTAGTATATGAATAAGACAATTTTAAAGAATTATGCAAAGCTAATCGCAAGAGTTGGTGTAAAT
>JAFPSY010000185.1:0-3733 GCA_017413585.1 Acholeplasmatales bacterium | reverse complement strand
GGCTTTTTTACTAGAGAGGTATATTATGGCTAATTTAGAATTTAAATGTCCTTGTTGTGGTGGAGCGTTAAATTTTGATAATAAATCTCAAAATATTGTCTGTCCATATTGTGATTCAGAATTTACTGCTGATGATTTAAAGGAATATACAGATGATATTCAAGAAAATGGAAAGGAAGATACTTCCTGGGATGAATCACAAATTCAATCCTATACAAATGATGAAGTAAAGGGAATGAAGATTTATTCTTGTAATTCCTGTGGTGGTGAAATCATTTGCGAGGAAACAACATCATCAACAAGCTGTCCATATTGTGGAAATAATTTAGTGGTTTCTAAGGAATTAAGTGGAGATTTAAAGCCCAATTACATTATTCCTTTTAAAAGAGATAAGGTATTTGCTGAGGATGCATTGAAGAAATTCATTCGAAAGAGACCTTTATTACCAGGCTCCTTTGCTAAAACAAACACGATTCAAGAGGTTAAATCCTTATATGTTCCATTCTGGATTTTTGATGCTGATGTTGATGGTAGAGTAAGATTTGAAGGTACAAAAACAAGAACATGGACATCTGGTGATTATAGATATAAGGAAGTTAAGCATTATTCCGTAGTTCGTGATGGTGGTATCGGATTTACTCATGTTCCTGTAGATGGCTCAAAGAAAATGGATGATAAATTAATGGAATCTATTGAACCATTTGATTTCAATCAAGCAGAGGAATTTAATGCTGCCTATTTAGCAGGTTATTCAGCTGACCGATATGATGTTTCGAAGGAAGAAACCTTCGGTAGAGCTACTACAAGATTTAGACAAGGTACTGAAGCTGCATTTAGAAGAGATATTCATGGATATGATACCCTAGAGGTAAAGGAATCCATTTTACAGTTCTCTAATACGGAAGCAAGATATGCTTTATATCCCGTATGGCTATTACATACAAAATGGAAGGATGATCATTTCTATTTTGCAGTAAATGGTGAATCCGGTAAAATTGCCGGTAATCTTCCTGTTTCTCCATTAAAGTTTACATTATTCCTATTATTATTCTGGATTATTTTTGGTGGAGCAATTTTTGGTATTACTTTTGCTATTTTGGAAGAAGGAGTTTTAATACCTTTACTTGTAGGTCTTGGTATTGGTTTAATCATCGCAATTGCAATTATGGTTTTATGGCGTAGACAGATGAAAAATGTTCGCTTCCAATACGGAGCTGCAAACTATGAAAAGCCAGGTAGCTTGAGAATCGATAGAAGAAAAGATATCTTTTTATACAAAAAAGTTACACGTACAAAAATTCAATCTTCAAGTTCAAAGAAATAAGGATTATGCAGGTTTTTCCTGCATTTTCTTTTTTCTTGTTTCAAAACATACTATAAAATGGTATAATTTTTCCTGAGGTGTATGAAATGGAAAAAGAAAAAAGAGGCTTTACTTCACCAAGTAAGCTTAAAGCCGCAATTGTATATGTCTTTATGATTTTTATTGGCTCAACATTATTTTCCATATTGATTAGTATGATTGTTGCTTCACAAAGAGGACTTGATGCCAATGCTGTAGCAAGTAGCTTCTTTGACAAAACTAATGCTACAAACGAGATTATTGATTGTCAAATCGTAGGACAAGGCTATGGTACTTTCTTGGGCTATTTCATTTCCCTTGCTGCAATTATTCTATGGATGAGAAATGATTTTATAATGGATTATAATTCCTTAATGGAAAATAAGAAAAAATCTTTTATTTTGATTCCAATTCTCGCAATATCCTTTGCAGGAATCGCTATACTTATCGATTATTTATTTGGTCTTTGGATTCCTGAATCGGACAATCAATCTACTATAGTTTCCTTACTAAAGTCAGATGCAAGAATACCTATGATTCTTTCAACCGTACTCTTTGCACCGATTGTAGAGGAAATGATTTATAGAAAAGCTATATTTAGCGTTATGAAGAATTATAATCTTCCTTTAGCATATGTAACATCTATTGTATTGTTTTCACTACCACATATGCTATCCACATCATCAAGCGTAGGTATTTGGTTTTTACAGCTCGTTCCATATGCTTTATGTGGTGGCTTATTATGCTTTGTATATCATATTTCTGGTTATAATGTATATGCATCTATTACTGCGCATATGCTAAATAATCTTATTGCAGTTATTTTAGTATTATCTAGGGGGTTTTAAATCATGTATTGTAAAAATTGTGGAAGCATATTACCAAGTAATGCGAACTTTTGTCATGTTTGTGGTACAAAGGTAGATCTTGATGATATCTTTGATGCGAAAGAGGAAGAAAATTCAAATCCTTTTGATGCAAAAGAGACTACTCAAGAAGAGCCAAAGGAAGAAAAGAATACCTTTAAAGAGGAACCTAAACAAACAAGCTATACCTATGGTGGCTATTATGGATATCAAGTAGACCCTGAGGAACAAAAAAGACAGCAGGAGAATCTTTTAAGAAGAAGATCCTTTGTTCCAAGCTTAATTGGTGCTATCGGTTCCCTTGCTTTATCCATTCATTCAGCATTAAACTATCTTATTAATATTTTCTTATTAAACAGTCAATATAATGCTGGCATTATTGGTTACGATATTTATCTTGAGGATGCAGCCCAGGTTTTAACATCTACAGGTGTATATTTATTCTTAGCTACGCTAATGGGTTCTGTTTTAGGTATTATCGGCTTAGTTGCATCCAATAAAAGTAAAAATACTAAAGGAAAGATTTTGGGTACAATTGCTGTAGTTGTTGCTGTAATTGCACTAACATTCTCTGTTTTATGCTTTGTATTTAGAGCAAAGGTTGTAGGTGCTTAAAATGAAAGAATTTAATTTTAAAGATTATAAGAAAAATGTATTTACAGAAATCAATGATACATGGGGTATTATTGTTGCAGGAGATAAGAATACAGGATTTAACGGTATGACTGTATCCTGGGGTGGCCTTGGAATCCTTTGGAATAAGCCAGTTGCTTATATCTTTGTAAGACATTCTAGATATACTCATGAATTCTTAGATGATTCTAAATCGATATCTATTTCCTTTTTATCCGATGAATATAAAAAGGCTAAGGGTGTATTTGGTTCCTTAAGTGGTAGAAATATCAATAAATTTGAAAATACAGGCTTAACTCCAGAATATGATTCTTCCACAAATACCTATTATATTAAAGAAGCAGATACTGCATTCCTACTTAAGGTTATTTATCAAACAGAAATTAAAGAGGATGGAATTCCAAATACTGTTATGGATAGATTCTATCCTACTAAGGATATGCATACTATGTATGTATGTGAAGTTTTAAAATGCTTGGAAAAATAATATGAAGACATTTCTATTTGATCTAGATTCCACTCTTTTACAAATGAATCAGGATGAATTTGTAGAAGCATATTTTAAATCTATTGCAAGGTATTCCTATACCTTAGGATACAATCCTAAGGAATTTATGGAAATCTTTAACAAAGCTGCCTATGCCATTATTAAAAATGATGGTAGTATGACAAATGAGGATAGATTTTGGATGGTAATCAAAGAAAAATATACCGATATTGATTTTCTAAAGAAATCCTTTGATCATTATTATAGAAATGAATTTCATGAACTAAAGGATCATATTCATAAAACCTATCATCCTTATGAATTAATTAAATATCTTAAGGATAAGGGCTATAGAATCATTCTTGCAACAAATCCAGTATTTCCTAAGGTAGCAACAGAAGAAAG
>JAFPSY010000184.1:0-3785 GCA_017413585.1 Acholeplasmatales bacterium | reverse complement strand
ATATTTGACATTATTTATGTCTGAAATAAAAATATTTAAAATTTGTTTATTTTTGTAATTCTCGTTATCTCATTTTCTTGTTTTTAAAACTAGATAGCAAACGAAATAATTATAACAGTGTTACTACAATTACAGATTTTCTTCTTTAATCTCTTTTTAGGGGCATAAAAAAAGATGGACTATTTTTGTCCATCCATTTTCATTTCCTGCATATCAAATAGAGTTAATTGCTGGCTTGTTCCCTTAGTTATGATTTCATCTTCTACAAGCTTCATCCAGCTTGCGGATCTACCTGTTCCGTTTGGTCTAATCTTGTTTTCGCTCTTCAATCTAGTTAGAGCTCTATTGATTGTTGACTCGGATAGTGTAGGGCATAAAGCCTTAATTTGCTCCTTTGTAAATATACGATCCATTTTCATAATCGTTGCTTCTACAGTGTCTATTTTGTTTAAATTTCGGTCAAATTCTTGATTTTGAACGTCGCCCTCAATCTTCTCATATCCTTCTAGCATTAATTGAATTATGAGGTTATTTAGCATCGTTGTATTGGCATATCCAGATTCCCAACCGTAGGATGCAGCCTGTGTTGCTGCTTCGAATGCTTGCTTCTTCTCGTAATATTTTTCAAAGAAGCTTATATGCTTAAATACATAAAATCTTGATCTGAAAAGTAAACAATATAGAGTTAACAAAGCTATATATTCGTTTGCTCGGTTGAAATAATTTTGATTTAGCATATCGACATATAAGTCTGTTGCAATCTGGGTTGCTTCAACATGTAAATCGGATTCAGCCTTTAAAGCAAGCTTTAGCTCTTCGTCCATGACATCTCTTCTAGATTTTTTCTCTTGAACGACGAGTAGGTTTTCTGCTTTGTCGATTAAATCGATTTTATATCCTACCCTTGTTACATTCTTGAAGGTGGTTTCAGCAAGCTTTAGGATTTCATTGCTCGATAGCTCAAAATCAGCACCCTTACTTTGGACGATTTTGAAAACCTCCTTAAGGTTTTGCATAACCCTCTCATCCTTATTTCTTACCTCTGCATCCTTCGTTGCAATATATTTCATTCTAGCCTCAGAGATTTGTAATCCTAAAATCTTTGCTGCATAAATTGTATCCTTGATAATGGTACGACGGATGATTCCTTGCATATGAGCCTTAAATACATCCTCGTAATGGAAATCCTTACCTCTATAGGTGTAAAGTCTAGATAAATTGTAGACCAATTCCTTTGTGTAGGTAATTCTTTCTATGTTTTTTAAACAGTTCATTTTCTCACTTCCATTCGAACACTAACATTATACCAAACGGGCCTATTTTTTTCAATTTTAAATCGATAGAAATTGACAATATTTTGCTTATTTCATATTTGACTATATCTTGGTAGCGAAAGGGCTAAAAATAGAAAAAAACGGGTTTTTAAGCCCGTTTTGGTCTAATCTATTTTGTATCCTCTGTGTAGAAGATAGATCCTCCAATAAATTCTCTTATTAAAGAGTTACATGGAATCCATTTATCTGTAATGACTTCAAAGTATTTTAAGAATTTTAGAAGTCTATTCGCTGTAATGAAATTAGGTGAATCGGATTTCACTTCCTCTAAAAGAGGAACAGCGTAGGATTTTAATACGCAAAGCTCATAGGATAATTCTGAATTAAAGACGAAGTCTGCGTTATTCTGATATGGATAAATCCATCTAAATTCTCCATTTCTTACAGAAGCCCATGTGGATAAGGTCTTTTCGCAACCTGTACCACGGAATTGATGATCTCTAACCATTCTTCTAATTAGACGAATATCAGAAATAGAAATTGGGTTATGGTCATCGATTTTGTATTGTCCTAAAGGAGCAATATAAATCTTGAATTTTTGATCATCTGGAATGGATGGAGCGATTCGATCATTTAAGCCATGAATACCCTCAATTAGAATTGGCTGACGATGACCGATCTTAATTGGCTCACTGAAGGTTCTTGTACGAGTTAAGAAATCGTAGGTTGGAAGCTCAACCTCTTCTCCTTGGATTAATCTAAAGATTACATCATCGAATAATTCTAGATCTAAAGCTTCAATGTGCTCTAAATCTGGATTTCCATCCTCATCCTTAGGCGCCATCTCTACTGGATTGTAGAAATTATCCATAGAAATCATTAATGGCTCGATACCTCTACTCTTAAGCTCGATTCTTACTCGATTCGTAAAGGTTGTTTTACCACTGGAGGATGGACCTGCAACACAAATAAGACGAATTTGGTCGATATTATCTTGAATCTTATGGCCTAGCTGAGATAACTGTCTATTATGTCTTGCTTCGCAAATGTTAATGAATTCTAGCGCTCTACCGGATTCTACGATTTCATTCATCTGTGGAATGGATTCACTCTTGGCTGTATTTGCCCAAATGTTTGCTTCCTTAAGAGCGGTTCTAAATACCTGCTCATCATGGAATTCAGGAATTTCACCCTTGCATTCACTTCTTGGGTATTGAATGACAAAGCCTGGTGCGTAAAGTCTTAGTCTATAGGAGGTTAAATATCCTGTAGATGGTAGCATATAGCCAAACATATAATTCTTATAGCCATTACAGTCATATACGTGTACAGTCTTTTCCTTTCTGTACTTTAAAATTTTAACCTTATCCATTGCGCCAATGGATTTGTAATATTCCTCAGCCTCAGCTATAGTTAAGGAATGTCTGTTGATTGGGTAATCCTCATGGATGATTCTTTCAATTTCCTGCTTGATTTCCCTGAAATTCTTTTCCAAGAAGGCGTGACCTAAGCCAGATACGGTTGCAAAAATAGATCTTGAGACACTGTAGTTAAAGTGTACTCTTGCCTTTGGATATACATTTTTTACTGCCATTGCAGTTACATACCTTAGAGTTGCCTGAAAAATCCTAGTTACACTTGAATTTGTAAGATCTAGTAATTCAATATCACAATCTGAAGGTAGGATATAATTTAACTCCCTTAAGCGGTTGTTAACCTTTGCTGCCATGTATTTGTGGTCCTTATTATCAAATAATTCACAAATACGTGTGCCTTCGGAGACCTCTTTTAGCTCTCCATTTAGTTTTACTTTCATATTCTTGTCCTCATTTCTTTTGTGATTTAAGGCCGTTTTTATATATCATAGATATATAAGTGTCATTTAAATACTCTTAATTTCATAACGCTTGAAATAATTTTTAAGGTATATCTAATAATTAAAACAAAATGATTTTAAATTTAAAAACAAATCAAGTAATTTTAAAAACTAGATAGCCTTTGAAATTAATTTTTATGCTAGGCTTTTCCCTATGAAAACGCTATGATGGATTACGATTATAGCATAGTTTTTAAAAAAAGGGAATTCTTATTTGATAAAAATATTTCAAAATTGTATTTTTAATTAAAACTAGATATAGAATTATAAGTAATTATATAATTTATCTTTTGTTATTATTTAATTTAGTAAATAAAACTAGATTGCTTTCCGAAATGTTTTTTCGGAAAATACTGAAATAAGTATAACGGTGTAATTGTACTGGAATATATAATATCTTCTGTACAAAAAGAAAAAATGGTGAAATTAATCACCATTTTATTGATAGTGTTCGTAATATTTTTCTTTTGGCTCTTTAGGTAGGTTTCTAAGGTATTCATGTGTACTATCATATACTTCACTTTCTATATTTATGCTATAGCATAAAGTATCATAAGATTCGCCGTTTCGGATTCGTATACAAAAGAATGCAATGCATTCTTCTTTCTCGCAAGCCATACCAAGCTCTAGTGGTT
>JAFPSY010000183.1:0-6950 GCA_017413585.1 Acholeplasmatales bacterium | reverse complement strand
GAAAATGTGCATAAATCTGATCAGCTTGTCCGCTTATTGCAGTGTTTGGCGTTGCAAATCGGTTCAGAGGTTTCGTTCAGAGAACTATCCAAAAAGCTCGGAATATCAGTAAATACAGTAATCAAATACATAGATCTTCTCGAAAAATGCTATGTCATATTTACCTTACCCGCTTTGGCTCGGAATCTTCGCAACGAAATCGCAGGACATCGCTCACGAAAAATCTATTTTTATGATATCGGAATTCGCAACGCTCTGTTGGGCAGTTATCAGCCAATGAATCTACGAAGTGATGTTGGAGGTATTTGGGAGAATTTCTGCATTTGCGAGCTTATTAAACTCTTTGTTTCTTGAATCTTGTAAGGCATGTATCCAGGAATTGATCCGGTCTTACGCATTTTCGTACTTGATTTCTCTAATGCCAGCAAGAAAGGCATATGTTTATATCCTTAGGAATTAGAGCCATTTCCATCCTATGCTCATTTATAGAGGGAAACTAAGCATCTATCCTGATTCTATTTTCCCCTTCATCTTTTAAAGTTTCTAATAATGATTTATAATATATTTGATCTCCTTTCGTTAATGGTTTCTAGTCAATTCTAATTATAAAAGGAGATCATTTTTTTATATCGAAAAAGCCTACCTCCATTTGGAAGTAGACATGAAATATAATAACTGCCTTAAATTTTAAGGAAAAACTACCTACTTCAAAATTTTAAGAACCATAATTTAAAGATACCAAATAGTACTGTTTTCTTTAAATTTAATAACTTTTATTGTATAATAAAACCTGATATGGAGTGATATTTATGAATCTAAAGAATTTTATTACCTTTGAGGGTGGAGAATGTAGTGGAAAGACTACAGTAATTAATTCGATAAAGGCTTTATTTGATGAATTAGGAATTGAGTATATTTCAACAAGAGAGCCCGGCGGAATTAAAATTGCAGAGCAAATTAGAAATATTATTTTAGATATTAATAATAAAGAAATGACATCGGAAACAGAAACCTTACTTTATGCTGCCGCAAGAATGCAGCATTTATCTGAAAGAGTAATACCAGCCCTTAAGGAAGGTAAGATCGTTTTATGTGATAGATTCTTAGATTCTAGTTTAGCTTATCAGGGCTATGCTAGAGGCATTGGAATGGATAATGTTTTAAAGGCCAATAGCTTTGCTTTAGATAAATTACCTGATTTAACTATCTTTATTGATGTAACACCAGATGTTGCACTTAAAAGATTATCGGGAAGAGACAAGCAGGATCGATTAGATTTAGAGGAGATGGATTTCCATAAAAGAGTTTATGAGGGATATCATAAGGTAATGGAAATGTATCCAGATAGAGTTGTAAGAATTGATGGAAATAAGTCCTTAGAGGAAGTTACAAAGGATTGTATAAATAAGGTTTTAGATTATCTAAAATTAAAGGTGTAATATGAATGTTAAAAGAGCAGTAGAAAATCAAATGGGTATCTTTAATATGTTAAAAATGGCCAAAAGCCAAAACCGTATGTCCCATGCATATTTATTTTATGGTGAGGAAGGTACGGGCAAAAAGGAAATGGCATATGCCTTAGCCTGTCTTTTGTACTGCCCTAATGGAGGAGATTTAACCTGTCCTGTATGTAAGACTATATTAGATAATAATCACATGAATGTAGATTATATTGGTATAGAACAAAATAAAAGTAAAATTTCCAAAGAGCAAATTACCAATTTGCAGGATGAATTTTCTAAAACAAGCCTAGTTGAGGGTACAAGAATCTATATTATTGATGGCATAGATACTGCAACAAGCCAAGCCCAAAATAGCTTACTTAAGTTCATTGAGGAGCCAATCAATCAAACACCTACAGTAGGTATCTTTTTAGCAAAGGAATTACCAAATGTAGTCAATACGATTCAATCGAGATGTATTTTAGAGCATTTCCCATCCATTCCAAAGGAAAAGGAAATTAAAATATTAGAGGATGAGGGGCTATCTAGTATAGATGCAAGGCTTGCATCTATACTTACGAATGATATTGATGAGGCCTTAGGTTTGGTACTTAATATCGATAAGGATTTAAATGAAGAGCTAATGAAGGATAATTCCTATATTTCCTTAAATGAGTCCAATCATGATAAGGCAGAAGTAAATTTAAAAATTGAGGCTGAAAAGCTTCTAAAGCCATCTAAGGATTATCATGCAGTAAAGGAAATCTTCTTAGAAATGCTAAAGCTTAAAAATGAAAAAATGGCTGTTATGTTTTTCACGAAATATGTGAATGTATTCCAAGAAGCTACAAGAATGAATATTCTATTAAACTTTACGATTACATTTTTAGAGGATGTCCTATTCCATAAGGATAATCCTATTTTATCTCCTCTTAAGGAAGAGATTATAGAATATTCTAAGAAGCATGGGAAAAAGGTAGAGGATACCTTAGAGGCATGCTTGATTCTATCCAAAAATTTAAGCTACAACGTTTTACCAAAAAATATATTTCATTCTCTATTATTAAAATTCATTTAATTTGAAATATTTTGGTAAAATAATATATAATGATATTAAAGGTTTATGGTGATTGTATGAAAGTAACCAAGGTACAATTTAAGCCTCTTGGTAAAAGATATTTCTTTGGTATTTCCGATTTGGATTTAAAGGATAAAACTCCAGTAGTAGTAAATACAATACGTGGTATTGAAATGGGCTACTGTGTAGGAGACCCCTTTGAATTAGATCCAAATGAAGAAATTCCAGAGCTAAAGGATGTTGTAAGAATTGCAACAGAAGAGGATTTAAAAAATTATAATAGAAATAAAGAGCTAGAGCCTGAGGTCGTTTTAAGAACTAAGGAATTTGCAAAAAAGGAAAATCTTGAAATGAAGGTTCTAGAGGCAGAATATACGCTAGATCAAGCGAAGCTTATTATCTATTTTGAAAGTGAAGGCAGAGTAGATTTCCGTGAATTAGTTAAGGACTTAGCTGAAATCTACCATACGAGAATTGAGCTTCGTCAGGTAGGAAGCAGAGATGGCGCTAAGGTATTTGGCGGAATTGGTCCTTGCGGATTAATTGTTTGCTGCCAAACCTTCATTACGCAGTTTGATAATGTTTCTGTAAAAATGGCTAAGAACCAAAATTTATCCTTAAACCCAGTAAAGATTAGTGGTAATTGTGGAAAGCTATTATGCTGTATCAATTACGAAAATGAGCTTTATACGGAATTAAGAAAGGATGCTCCTGATATTGGAGATATCGTCATTACCCCTGAGGGTGAGGCTAAGGTATTAACCTGTGATGTATTAAATAGAAATCTAAAGGTAAAATACATTGGAGAGGACAATAAATTTGGCTATTTTAAGCTTGATGAGGTAAAGTTTACTCCATCTAAGGAAAAGAAGAAAAAGAAAGAAATTGAGGAAGATTTCGATGCCAGTGGTCTTGAATGAGTTACTCGGTAGAGAGCTTATAAAAATATATCAAGATACCGATTCCTTTAATTTTTCTATTGATTCTATGCTATTATCAGATTTTGTATCTATTACAGCTAGATGTAAAAGAATATGTGATCTATGTACAGGTAATGCACCCATTCCCCTATATTTATCCTTAAGAACAAAGGCAAGTATTATAGGTGTTGAGGTACAGGAGAATTCCTATAAGCTAGCTATAGATTCTGTTAAAATCAATCATCTAGAGGATCAAATAGAAATCATACAGGATAATTTAATTGGCATTTCAGATAAAATTGGTAAATCGAAATTTGATTGTGTAACGGTAAATCCACCCTTCTTTAAGGTTGGAAATCATCAAATTAATCCAAACGATAGTAAGGCTATTGCACGTCATGAAATATTAGCTACTCTAGAGGATATTATAAAGGAAGCATCTAGCCTATTAAACACAAGAGGAAGGCTTGCAATAGTACATAGACCAGAAAGATTACCTGAAATCTTTGAATTATTTAATAAATATCATATTGAGCCTAAAAGGCTTAGACTTGTATACCCTAAAATGGGTATGGAGGTCAATCATATATTGATTGAGGGAATCAAGGATGGAAGTCCTGATGGCTTAAGGATAGAGCCACCACTATATGTATATAAAAGTGATAATACTTGGACCGATGAGGTTCTAAAAATATATAATTTTACAAAGGAGTGAGTATTATGTTTTTAAGTTTATTAAACAAGAAGGAAATGCTAAAATTCTTAGATTTAGCAATCTACATGGTAGACATTGATGGTGAGCCTACAGATGTAGAAAAAAGAGTATTAACAAAAATGATTGCAGAGCTTGACGCTGTAAAGGATGAATTCTCCTTCCGTTTAGCTGATACAGTTGAAAATACAATTAATTTCTTCCAATCTGCAAATCAAGTTGTTAGAAATGTTGTATATTTAAATTTAGTAACCATTTCTATGGAGGATGATTTATATAATACAAGTGAATTATTATTCCTAGAAAAGATTCAAAAGGTATTTGAAATTAGTGCAGAAAAGAGAAGAGAATTAATCTCTATTGTTTACGCAGAGCGTGATTTAAGAGAAAAGGCAATTCGTATTATTAAAAACTAATGAGAACTAGAAGCTTTGATCATAATAAAGGCATTCTATATCTTGTCGCAACACCTATAGGAAATCTATCAGATTTTTCCTTTCGTGCTGTAGAAACGCTAAAATCTGTAGATAAAATATATGCAGAGGACACAAGAAATTCTATAGTTCTTTTAAAGCATTATAATATAGAAACTAAGCTTGAAAGCTATCATGAATTTAACCAAGACGAAAAGACTTTATCTATTGTTAAGGAAGTAGAGGATGGCATGAATATTGCCCTCATTTCGGATGCGGGCCTACCTGTCATTTCTGATCCTGGCTTTAAGGTTGTTGAGGAAGCAAGAAAAAGAGGGCTTCCCATCTCAACCATTCCCGGGGCTTCCGCTGGAATTAGTGCTTTAATTGCCTCAGGTCTTGCTCCTATGCCATATACCTTCTATGGCTTTTTAGATTCGAAAAAAACAAAGAGAGTGTCTGAATTAAATGAATTAAAATATATCCCACATACGATTATTTTCTATGAGGCACCTCATAGAATAAAGGATACATTAGAGGATATGCTTGAGGTTTTTGGTAATAGAAATATTTGTCTTGCAAGAGAATTGACCAAAACCTTTGAGGAATATATTAATGGCACAATAGAGGATGTATTAGAGATTGAGGGATTAAAAGGAGAAATGGTTCTTATTGTAGAAGGCTATAAGGATTCCAATTCTATGGATGGTAATCCATTTGAAAAGATTGATGAATTGATTCATTTAGGCTATAAGCCAAATGAAGCTATTAAGGAAGCATCAAAGCTTTTTAATATGGATAGAAGAGCTTTATATAAGGACTATTTAGAATATAAGAATCGGAAGTAAGAAGTATGGTTTACAGTGAAGAATATACAAATTTAGATGGCGATAACGTCTTTAAAGAAATAACATATGATGAATTTATGGATATGTTTGAGCACCTTGAAACAGGTATAGTATTACTTGGTGGTGCTTGGTGTAAAAATGCTCAAATTATAGTACCTTATGCAAATACTCTAGCAAAGAAAAAGGGACTAGATGTAATCTATAATTTTGATTTAAAATATGAAAATGAGCTAGGACGCCAGGGTGATTTAAGAACAGGTACAAGCTTAGATCATAGAATGGAATATTTTAATATTGCAGAAAAAACTGGAATTGAAAGTGATACTGTTGTAGAAAATACAATGATGCCAAGAATTCCATCTCCAACATTTATTGCTATTAAAAATGGAACAACCGTTGGTTATTTTACAGCAAAATATATTAAAGATGAAACGACCGAGAAGCTAGAATTATCTAGTGAGGATATGCTAGATTTTGCAGTTAAATTTACAGAGCTTGTAGATTTAATTAAGGGCGATAATAGATTTGATATTTAAGAATTAGTTTACCTAAGGATTCTTGGGTAAGCTTTTTTAAATGTTGCTATGGTTTTGAAAAAGATTAAGTAATCTTTTTTTAAATACAATTCTTTGAATAAATGCAAAATGGAGTATTAATTATGAGCGATGAATTATTAGAACCAAGAAGTGCTTATTATAAACTTTATAAAGATAAATATCATCAAAGTGTAATCGATTATTTCAATGATTTAGTAAAAAAATCTGGAATTAACATTGAAGAAAATAGAAGCACCGTAAATGGGTATTATAACGAGATTAATAATTGCAATAAATTAAAAAAGAATAAAGGGAAAAATACGGCCTTAAAGTCTTTTTTAACTTTTATGATAATAGTATCCTTTATTGCAGCAACAATATTCATTGTAGTTGGCATCAACAATTTAAGCTTTTTGGTTTATTCTATCCTTATAGCTCTTGCATTAATTAGTGGGTCCATTGGCTTTATCATTTTAATTGTAAAAGTTGTTGATAAAAGAATTAAAGGATTAAGCAAAGAAATAGTGGAAAAAGAAAAGGAAATTCAAATTCTATTAGATACTGCATGGAAACAAATGAATTCATTAAATGTTTTATTTGATTGGAATATTCCAGCAAAAATTATTAATTCTAATCAAGATTTAATTAAAATGGATGAAAATCTTGATGGAGATAAATATGTTTATTTAGTGGAAAAATATGGTCTTCATGATAATAGTGATCCGAATAAATCATGCTTATTATGCCAATCCGGGTCGATTTTGGGAAACCCATTTTTGCTTTGTAAGGAGTTAAAACAAGATTGGTACACTCATACATATGAAGGCTCTATTACAATTCATTGGACAACTACAGTTCATACGAAAGATGGAACAACAACGGTTCATCACACTCAAGTATTAACTGCACATGTTTATAAACCAGCACCATATTACTCCACTCAAACGTATTTGGTCTATGGAAATGATGCAGCCCCAGATTTGAAATTTTCAAGGGCTCCT
>JAFPSY010000182.1:0-5289 GCA_017413585.1 Acholeplasmatales bacterium | reverse complement strand
ATTTTCTGGACCATAGTTCTGAATTAATTGACCAACACCAGAATACATGAAATCCATAATTCTTAATGCTGCATCAACACTGTCAGATGAAGCAGGAATTGACCAAGATGTAGTCTGTAGGGATCTATTAGATTCATAGTAACGAACTAAGCTCTTGCCTTCAGTGATTGTAATTCCATTCTCATCGTATAAATGCTGCTTTGCAGTATTCTTTTCTGTTGACCAATAAGTTCTTGGAGGTAATACAGAACGAATACCATGAGTATTTGCGAATTCTGCATCATTAGCCTGTGCTACGATAGATGGATCATCATACATCATGAAACCAAAGGATGGATTTTCCTTAGTCTTCTTGAAATACTGATCATAGAATCTAGTAGATGTAGGTGTTGCACTAGAAACATAGAAATTATCTAGAATTAAGCCTTCACTATAAATTGCAGAAATATAATTTAATGCATCATAGGAAGCATATGTAGTTTCAAGTGAGTTAAGAGTACCATCAGCTGCAAAATAGTAATTACCATTTTCGCTATCAACACCCTGAACACCCCAAAGCTGTGCTAAATCATAAATGTTATCAATTGCGGATGCTGTTTCTCCTCTAGGGAAGAATACCTCAACCTCATTGTCCTCACTACCTGTAATAACACCTGGATTAGCCTTAATTACTCTCATTAAAGCAATTAATTCATCTGTATTATATGCAGCAGATTCAGAAATATATAAGTCTGCTGGAGTCTTATATACCCCTGCTGTAAATAATGCAGCATATTTTGTCTTAATGTAATTAAATAGCTGATTTGCTAAATCCTTACCAGTGCAGCCATTTGCATCTTGTAATAAATTATTTTGAAGTGCAATGATGTTCTCTGATGCAGCAAGATCATAGGTCTTCTTTTCACCATTGTAATAAACATCAACAGTTGCAGCATCCGTTTGAATAAATGGCTTATAAGCACCAGTTTGTAATACATTCTTATCAGGGGCTGTACCACCATTCTTCTTAGAAGTATCACCAACCTCTAGGAAAGCTAATACCTTAGATACAATCTCTGTATCCATAATGAATGTATTTTCAACCTCATTATCACCATCAAGATATGGTGTATAGTAAATATGATTACCACTTACTGTAATAGATTGCTTAATAGAAGGGTTAGCCTCTAAATAAGCAAATAAGTTAGGCATCTTTGTTGTAGATGCTGTTGTAGAATCTCCTTCTGGATAGATATAAGGATATAAGTCCTTTAATGTACCAGAATTTCCAGCCTTCTTTAAATTATCTGTTGAGTTATAGAATAAATCGATGCTTCTAGAAGAATCAACCTCACTCTTATAACCAGCAGTTGCAATAGATGTATACGCATTATCAATAGATGTTGCTGTATAACCTGATGCCTCACGAATATTTGTTTTTGTTAAGTCAGCAATTCTTGACCATGTAGGAAGAATTGAGCCTTGAGTATAAGTCTTTCCGTCAACGGAATTAAACCAAGATGTACCACGGAATGTAATTCCGGATTCACCATTATAATTGATATAGATATCTACATCCTTATTATTTAATTCAGAATAATTAACTGATTCGGAATAATCTACTAATGCATAAGCCCCATCAGAGCCCTTAGCATAGCTTCCTTCCTTCACAGCCTCACCGCAGCTTGCAAGTGTTAGAACAGCAAGAGCAGAAATTGAAGAAATTAATACTTTCTTTTTCATATTACTCCTCCTATTCCTTTACACCGCCGACATTAACGCCGGAAGCAAAATACTTTTGAATCTTTGGATAAATTAAGATAATTGGAACGATAGAGCATACGATAAATGCATATCTTAAGGAATATGTAGAATAGCTTAATTGGCCTCCACCGGATTCCTCAATGTTCTTAATTGTCTTATCCAAATATAATTTAATAAATGCTGTTAAAGGTAAATCCTTTTCGCCTAATAGCATTTGTGCCCATAAATATCCATTCCAGAATTCTACAGCATAGAACATTGCAACTGTAACGATAGAGGACTTGGAAATAGGGATATAAACTCTAGTCAAGATCTGGAACTCTGTAGCTCCATCGATTGTAGCAGCTTCTTCGATTTCCTGAGGTACACTCTGGAAATAGTTTCTTAAAAGGATGATATTAAATGCATTAACACCTAAAGCAAAGATGAAGAATACACGGCCATTACCACTGAATAAGCCATCACGGAACATTACATAATTTTGGTATGTTGGAATAATACCTGCGCTGAACCATAATGTAACGGTTAATAAGAAGTTAAAACCTCTACCGAATACTAATCTTGTCTTAGATAATGCATAAGCACCACAAACACCAACTAACATGGAGATTGCTGTACCATAAATTGTAATATAGAAAGCATTACAATATGCTAACCAGAACTGTTTATTTTCAAAAACATCAACATACGCGTTAAGCTGGAATCCAAATGGAATAATAACTACCTGTCCAGCATCTACATAATTCTTTGCAGAAATGGAGTTCATTAATATGAAGATAAATGGATATAAACAGCATAATGCAAAAATGGTTAATAGGATATAAGCTATTAGCTTAAATACTATTTCTGATTTGTCTAATCTTTTCATCGCCATACCTCCAATTAGAATAATGATGTAGAGGATACACGTCTACTGATTGCATTAGCACCTAATACTAGGAACATTGCTAAAATTGAGTTGAATAAGTCAGCTACAATACCTAATTGCTGAATTACTTCTGAACCTGTAGCACCTGCTGCCTGACCTGACATACGATATACGAATGTAGATACAACGTCTGCAGTTTCCCATGCATTAGAGTAATCACCAACTAATAGGATAATTTGCTCATATCCAACACTTAAAATCTGACCGATTCGCATAATTAGCATGATCGTTAAAGTAGGAGCCATGCCTGGGAAAGTAATATAGCGAATCTGCTGAATCTTTGAAGCACCATCAATACGAGCTGCCTCGTAATTTGTTGGAGAAATTGCTAGAATTGCTGCAAAGAATACAATAGAGTTATAACCAGCATCCTGCCATACACCACTAATTTGATATATTGGTCTGAAATATCTTGGATAACTTAAAATACTCTCTTGAAGCACCGTAACCTCTCCTGCTTCATTTGTTACATTTAACCAACCAAAAGTCTTACACATGTTGTATACCCAACCACCAGCGGCTGTTCCACCACCAGCAGCAATAGTACCTTCACACCATAAGCTTATGATTGTGGTTACTACTGTTAATGATACGAAGTGAGGTAAGTAAGCACATACCTGAACAACGCTACGATACCAACCAGTCTTAATTTCACTGAATAGTAACGCTAAAATAATAGGAATCGGGAATCCTATAATCAAACCGTACATACTATTTACGAAAGTATTACGGAATGCTCTCCAGAACATAGATGATGAAGTACCGAAGAAAATCTGGTTAAACCAATATAAACCACACCATTGGCTATTGTAAACCAAATCGTTATCGTTACCCCACTTAAAGCCGGTTAATAAGCCTTTAATCGGTAAGTATTTAAAGCAGAATACAAACGCGATCATTGGGATTAAAAGGACATATAGTCTCCAGTCTCTAGCTAGGGCGTGTAATGTACGTTTCCATTTGGTACGTTCGACTTCATCAACAACGTCTTGATTTGTTTCAACAACTACATTTTGCATAAACACACCATCCTTTTCTACTACTCTGACGAATCTTGTTTTTCTTCTATTTTATTTGATTCATCATTTTGAGTTTTTTCCTCGCTCTCGTCACTGAAATTAAATTTCCCGAATGATTTCATATACTCGAGCTCGGCCTCTCTTTGTTTTTTATCGTCAATGAGCTTTTCAATAGCATTATTTAAAGCTCCTTGAGATCTAAGAACTAATGAGCCAACTACTCCAACAGCTAGTCCAAATAAATTGTACATAAAGCCATATTCAACATAGTTAGCAAGATTCTTCATATTTTCTACTGAATTTCCACTTTCATCCTTTGTGTAATAGATGAATGGAATATTTGCAACAGATGTAAGACCGCCTGTTGTAAATAATCTATAAAACACAAATTGGATCACACAGTAGATAATATAATCTGCAACCAAGATTAAAAGCATCTTCCAAGGACTCTTTAAAATCTTGTTTGTTTTATGATTTCTAAATAAAATTACATTTAATCCGATGGCTAGAAGTCCAATCATCATAGATAGGATTAATTGCCAATTGGAAAAGCTATAAAAGGCTGCATAATACGATATTTCACTAAAATGACCGCCAAGTATCGTTGACATAACTAGAAATGGAATAGGAATAAGTCCCCAAAGCTTCCATCTAGCTACAGCGATATAGACAATCAATAAGGAAAAGGTAATCGTAGGTGCAGCATCTAGTAAAAAGCCAATGAATCTTGATACTAATCCTTCTAGGATACATCCTATTACAGTAAGTACCAATAAGTCGATGACCATATACTTCAAAACACTCTTATTCATATGTTTACACCTAAGTAATTTCTCACCAAAAATATTATTTTTGCTACTTCAGGGCGCACTACTCCCATAATAGCGTTTTCATATACCTCATTGTATCATTTGTACATGTAATAGTCAATAGAATGACCGCTTTTTTTTGTGCAAATTGCCCAAAAAAGAAGGGAATAAGAAAGCGCCTAATTTCTTAAGCGCTACTGTTCTTCTTTTGTAAACAAAAGACTATATAGTTTTTGAGAAATATTATACTCCCTAAGAATTGCATCAATCTCTTCCTTAATCTTAGGATTTAAGGAATTGTTCGTTTTAACTGCACGAATGAGTAAATTCTTTGGAGAATTTTCAAAATCAACAAATTCCATTACATTTGTTTTATAGCCATAATACTGCAAGATATTCGCACGTATTGCATCTGTTAATAGGGCAGAGAATCTATCCTTTAAAATTCCAAATTTATTGATAACATGAAAATTCTTAGAATCTAGCTCTAAATTGATTTCATGCTGGCAGCACGGAACAGAGAAGATATATTTTACATTCATTGTAATGGCATGATATAGGGCATAATCCGTTGCAGTATCACATGCATGTAGAGTAACGATCATATCAATATCATTCTTTTCCTTATATTTTGCGATATCCCCTTTATAAAACTTTAATTTACTATACCCATACTTCTCTGCAATTTCATTACAATGATCTATAACATCCTCTTTTAAATCAAGCCCAGTAATAGTTACATCCATCTTCTTTATTTCAACAAAATAGTAATAAAGAATAAAGGTTAAAT
>JAFPSY010000181.1:0-6789 GCA_017413585.1 Acholeplasmatales bacterium | reverse complement strand
GGATGAATGTGCTAAAAACAATTTCGATGTAAGAAGTATTGAAGGCAGAGAATCTCCATGGGTTTTAATCGATTGTCATGATGTCATTGTTTCTATATTCACAAAAGAAGAGCGTGAGCATTTCGCAATTGAAAAAATCTATATGGATGTACCAGTAAAAAAAGTGAATTAAAAAAATGCCCCAGCATTTAATTGTCGGGGCATTTTATTCTATACATTTAAAATAGAATTAATGAAAGCCGTTTTCCTCTAGCAAATCCAAAATAGGCTCTGCGGCACTTTTTTCTGCACCCCAGGTAAGACCCATTCCACTACTACCACCACTAGCAATAACTATAACAGCTATTTTATCCGTGCTTCTTTCAACAATCGTTGTCAAAGTAAGGTTAGATTTGATTCTAAAAAAATATTTTTCAGCCATAAATATGGTAACTTTGCAATCATTTTTATCGAATCTTTCGACAAAAATACTTTCTAGCATGTTATCATAGGATGTATACCAATCTTTAAGTATTTGTTCTATATTTATTCTTTCATATGTAACTAATTTATGTTTTTCCATATTTCCACCTCTAATTTAATTGCTTGCAAATATATAGCATAATATCATTGTATTATCAATGAAAAGGCATAGCACTCTCTTTTATTATTTTATTAGTGTAAACCCATTTTCTTCTAATAATTTTACAATTCGTTTTCCAGCATTTCTTTCTGCTCCCAAAGAACCCAAAGGATCATCATCTACCCCTCCGCCGCTAGCAATAACTTTAATGGACATTTCACTAGGGTTTTCTTCAACAATTATTGTTGTAGATAGGTTATCATTTATTCTAAAATAATAGAATTCAGCAATAATGATTGTAACTTTACATTCATTTTTATCGATATGATCTATAAAAATGCTTTTCTCGGGTACATATCTTTTAGAAAAATAATCTCTAAAAATCTTTTCTACATCTACTTTTTCTTTAGATATTAATGCGTATTTTTTCATGTTTCTACCTCTAATTTAATCGCTAGAAAATATATAGCATAATATCATTATATTGTCAATGAAAAGGCATAGTATGGAGTATTTCTTTTATTTTCAAAAATAATAAAGAAAAAGTTGCAGAAGAAGAATAGACAATGAAATGGTAATGATGCTATAATAAATCAAAAATTTATTATTAGGAGATTTTTTATGCCACATATTACAATTAAATGTTATCCAGGAAGAACAGAAGAACAAAAGAAGAAATGTGCTGAATCTGTAGCTTTAGCTATTTCAAATACACTAGGCTGTGATATTTCAGCTGTATCTTTAGAAATTGATGAAATCGAAAAAGAAAATTGGACTTCTGATGTATGGGATAAGGAAATTAGCCCAAACATGGAAAAATTATATATTAAGCCTGGCTATAAACCAGAAAATAGATAAGAATGATAAAAGGGACAAAAGCTTAATAAAATCGCTTTGTCCCTTTTCTTATCTTTTCCAGATGCTTTTAAATATTTCTCTTTCTTCCCCTTGGTATAAGCCTAATCCTTCATAAATTTTTATGAAGCCTGTACTTTTAAGTACAGCCATGGAGGCAATATTTTCCTTAAGGCATATACCTAATACCTCATGAATTCCTAATTTTTTTGTAATTATAGGCAAGAAGGCATTTACTGCCTCCTTTGCATAGCCATTGCCTGTATATTTTTTGGCAATATGATATCCAATTTCAAAGGTAGAATCTAATTTGATCATTTGAATATATCCTATATTTGTATTTGTTTCTTTAATGAAGATAGGATAAACAAATGGACCATCCTTTTTATCATATTGCTGTATTAGGAATTCTATAGTCTCTTTTGCTTCATCTATAGTTTCAAATACCTCATCTGGTACAAATCTTCTATTATCTATATCTAATGAATTTATATGTACATCATAAGCCATATCTAAGGTGAATTCCTTGATGATTAATCTTTTTGTTTCAATCGTAAACATATATTCCTTTCTATAGCTTTTTATTCTTATCAATATTGAATTCAATTCTAAATTCTTGATCTTTCTTTTCTAAGAATAAATAGCTATTTAATGCATGTATTCTTTTAAGGGATAACTCTAATGCTTTATCTAATATTTCCTCGAATGTTGTATTATAGGTAATACCATTTACAATATAATCTTCCTTTTTTAGATTTAATAAGCTTAAATCCTCATATTTGGTATAGATTAAATATTCCTTTTTATCCTTTTTATGGAATAGCTTATCAAAGAAGATATAATCCCATAATCTTCCCCTTTTATTTGAATTTTTACAAGCGGTATGAAATCTTTTATAGGATTTCTTGTAATAAGAATTAGAGCCCATAAAGCGGAAGCATTTAATTAATGGATTTCTAATGAATTCCTCAATAGAATCATAATAGGTATAAGCATTTGGGAATAATTCATAAAGGGATGTTTTTGTTAAATCGATATTATCCTTAGCTGCAATATAGGAATCTAGATAATTTAGGGCTTTATCTAAATTATAGGAATCCTTTTTGATTCCTTTAATATATGGATATAAATAATCCATAAGTGTATTGGTTGAAATTAATCCATATAGGAATAATATTCCATCAATGAAGATGGAATCACTATCCTCCATATGTGCCTTAAATAGAATAGATACCTCAACTATGAATTCCTTATAATTATTTCTTATAAGCTCCTGAAGCTTATATTTATCCTTTTTAAATGGATTATATATAAAAGAATAGGTAGAAACATTTAAAAAATTGGCAAAATTAAAATAGGCAGATTTATCCTTTGGGAATTTATCTGTCATAGTAGTCGGTAATTCTTTAATTGTCTTCATTAAAAAGAAATAATTTAATAATGCGCCCTTCATAGTTAAACCTCTTAAATAATTATAAAATAATTCATTAAAATTTTATAGAGTTATTTTAAATTTAGTTGTTTTAATGTACAATATTAAATGTTTGTGAGGTGTTTTTTAAATGAAGTTATTAACAAAACAAAAGCAAGACGATATGGCAAGACAGGTAAGCCTTAAATCTAGAGATATTGATATTTGTATTTTTAGTGCACTTGAGGGCTCCTTACCAAAGGATATGCTACTCGATTGCTTAATGCTATATGTCAATAATGATGGTGGCTTTGGTCATGGCTTATATATTGATAATTACAATGTAAATTCTAGTGTATATCAGGTATATGAGGCATTTAGGCTTTTAGATATGCTAGATTTTGATTCTTCATGTCAAAATGAATTATATGATCAAATCATTAATAAGGCATGTAATTATTTATATAATCGTGTACCACCAGTAAAGGGTATTTGGAATCCAAATACCAAGAGTAATAATGATTATGCACATTCTAAGGAATTTGAATATAATGAAGAGAATAAGAAGCTATTTGGATTACATCCAACAGCTGCCCTATTAGGCTATACCCTATTATTTGTAAAGCCTACGAAGGCTTATTATAAGAAGGCTTTAGCAACTCTTCCTTTAATCTTAAAGGAATTCTATGCTAAAGAGGAATTTACAAAATATGAGCTTATAAGCTTTAATTCCTTATTAAATTCCTTAAGAAAATGTAATTTACTATTAGAGGATCAAGAGAAGATTGAAGAAAAATTAACAGAATATGTTAAGAAGAATATTTCATCAGATTTTAGTAATAAGAGTGCAAATAGACCTCTAGAGGTTGCCTTATATTTAGAGGATAGTGCTTTTGATGAGGCGAAGAACCAAGAGCTTGATTACTTAATCGATAGCATCGCACCACATGGTATGTGGGATTATAATGAATCCTGGGGATACGATAAATATGCTGAGGAGGATTCTGCAAAATTAAAATGGATTGGTGCTGGAACCGTTAACAATTACTTTTTATTAAAAAAGTATGGAAGATTAGAGTAATTTAAGTTATAATTTTATATCGAGGTGTTATAAAATGAAAAAAAGACCAGTTATGTTAATTATTATGGATGGATATGGAATTGCTCCTGCTTCTGATTCTAATGCAGTAAGCATGGCAAAGAAGCCAAATCTAGACCGTATTTTTAGTGAATTTGACACAAAGCAGTTAAATGCATCTGGAGATGCAGTAGGACTTCCTGAAGGTCAAATGGGTAATTCTGAGGTTGGTCATATGAATATTGGTGCAGGTAGAGTTGTAAGACAGTCTCTATCTAGAATCAATTATGATATTAAAACCGGTGAATTCTTTAAGAATGAAGCTATTTTAGCTGCAGTAGAAAATGCAAAGAAGAACAATAAGAAGTTCCATATTTTAGGCTTATGTAGTGATGGTGGTATCCACTCTCACACATCTCATATCATTGCGATTGCAAAGCTTGCTCATGAAAATGGAATTAAGGATGTATATTATCATGCATTTATGGATGGTAGAGATACATCTCCAACATCAGGTAAGGATTTCTTAGCTAAGGTTATTGAAGAAGGCCAGGTTAAGGTTGCAACTGTTGGTGGTAGATATTATGGAATGGATAGAGATAAGAATTTTGATCGAATCCAATTAGCTTATGATGCTATGACAATAGCTAAGGGTGAGTATTATCCTAATGCTGTAGAGGGTGTAGTAAAGTCTTATGAAGCTGGTAAGACCGATGAATTTATTATACCATTCGTATCCGATAAGAATGGTATGATTGAAGAGGGCGATAGTATTGTATTTGCAAACTTCCGTCCAGATAGAGCGATTCAGATTGCAACAGCATTCTCTAACCCAGAGGGTATTGTTTATAATCCTGAAAAGCCTTATAAGCTTGATACAACTAAGGGACCTAAGTCTACATACTTTGTATCTATGATGAAATATGCAGATCAGGTTAAGGGTACTTTAGCCTTTGGCTTACAGACATTTGACAATCTATATGGTGATGTCATTGCTAAGGCAGGCTTAAAGCAATTAAGAATTGCAGAAACAGAGAAGTATGCTCATGTTACATTCTTCTTTGATGGTGGTGCAGATAGAGATATTGAAGGTGCAGATCGTATCTTAGTAAATTCTCCAAAGGTTGCAACCTATGATTTAAAGCCTGAAATGAGTGCATTTGAGGTTAAGGATAAGGTAGTAGCTGCTATTTTATCTGAAAAATATGATACTATTATCTTAAATTTCGCAAACTGCGATATGGTAGGTCATACTGGTGTAATCCCTGCTGCAGTTAAGGCAGTTGAGGCTGTAGATACCTGCGTTGGTGAGGTTGTAGCTGCACTAGATAAGGTTGGTGGAGTTGCACTTATTACTGCTGACCATGGTAATGCAGAAAAGTTATTAGATGAAGAAGGTAAGCCATACACAGCTCATACAACTAATCCAGTTCCAGTTGTAGTTACAGATAAGAATATTAAGCTTCGTGATGGTATTTTATCTGATATTGCTCCAACATTACTTGAGCTATTAGAATTACCTATTCCAGAAGAGATGACATCTAAGTCATTAATCGTTAAGTAATACCTACAATAGTAGTTATTATAAAAAAATTCATATTTACTTCGGGGTTTGGTGAAATTCCATACCGGCGGTATAGTCCGCGAGCGTTTGCATGATCAGGTGTAATTCCTGAACCGACAGTAGAGTCTGGATGAGAGAAGAAAAATCTTTTTGGATTTTCCAATATGCCCCGTTTGGGGCATATTTTTTTTGAAGTAAATAAAATTATTTTATTTCAAGGAGGATCTTCATGAATATGGAGAAGTCTAAGCAGACGTTAAAGGCTTTAATTGTTGGCTTAGTATTATTATTACTAGGCATTTCTATGATTGTTTTAGGTGTTGTATTAAATAACCATCTAAAGACAGTCGCAACAGATGCAGGAGAAAAGTATTCTCCAGCATGGTTCATTTATTTACTTGAAATTGGTGGTGCTTTATTCTTTTTAGCATCCTTTGGTAACTTGTATTATTACATGTCCTATAGATTCAATTTCAAGAAAATGAATGTTAAGCAAATGGGAGTAATTGCTGTATTTGCAGCATTATCCGTTATCCTATATTATTTTGGTAAATTTAATTTACCATTCTTCCCAAGCTGGCTAGATGTACAGTTTTCTGATGTTCCTGCCATTTTAGTTTCCTTTATGTATGGACCACTTAGTGGTGTAATTACCATCTTCGTAAGATTTTTCTGTAAATTACCTGGTACTATGACTGTGGGTGTTGGTGAGCTTGCCGATTTACTTATTGGTCTTGCAATGGTGATTCCTACAGGATTATTCTATAAGAAGCATAGAACACTAAAGGGTGCATTTATATCTATTGGTATAGGTATGGCATCTGGTACATTTGTAGGTGTAGTTGCAAACTGGTTAATTTTAATTCCTGCATATATCAATTTAGCGCATTTCCCAATGGTAGCTTTAGTAAAAACTATGGATGGAATTATATCTGGTGGTAATGGGGTTGTTGTAGAATCCAATTTTATGGCATATTATTTATTTGTAGGTGTATTACCATTTAATCTATTCCGCTATGTTTTAGTATTTGCAATCACAATTCTTCTATATAAGAGATTATCTATGCTAATTGAGCATTTTACAGGAGATTTTATAAAAGAGAATAAAGAAGAAGATATTGTAGAAGAAAGTGTTGCAACAGAATCAATTTCAAACGATTAAGAGCATTTATGCTCTTTTTCTTTTAAAAGGGAATTGAAAAGAGTTTTGTTTTCGATTATCATTGATTTGGTGATATTTATGTTTAATAAAAACAATTGGCATGAGCCTATATATAAAGAGGATGTTAAGCATGTTATCCTTAATGGATTAATTGCAG
>JAFPSY010000180.1:0-4877 GCA_017413585.1 Acholeplasmatales bacterium | reverse complement strand
TGAGCAGTTCTTTTTTTTGTTTTATTTTAGGAAGAATAATTCTAAGCCTAAATCATCCTTGATTTTACCGCTTTTGATATCCGCCTCTAATTGAACTAAATCCTCTAAATTAGACTTTATTTTAGATAAAGAGGAGGATTTTGCATTACGAACCATATAATAGGCTCTACCAGAGGATACATTAAATAATGCGGCAATATCATTTTGGCTCATGCCACCCTTAAGTAAAATAGAAACATTATACATTTCCTGAAATTTATTAATCAGCATAGAAACCAAGAAGGAGGATTGGATTTTTGTTAAAATCTTCAAATCCCTATAGATTGAAAATACTTCCTTCGTATGATAGCTTAAATAGGCACTAATCAATTGATATACATCATCATCCAGTGGCTTAGATACCATAAGCTCAACATCAGGTGTTGTAATCTTCTTCTCCTCTGCCTTATATAGCTCTAAGATTTCTATTGCTCTTTGTAAGCTAGATAGGCTATCCACATAGGTAATGAGCAAATTTAGGGTTTGCTCTTGAATCTTATATCCATCCGCATCAAATTGACTTTTTGCATATTGATCTAGAGGTATATTCTTTATTCTTATATCGATATAGGTTGCATATTTTCTTAAATTCTTATACTTCTCACTCTTTTGATAATCTGTATCCTTAGTAAACAAGAAAATCAATACATTTTCCGAATTTCTATCATTCATTGCTGTATATAATTCCTTAAGGGCAGATTCTGATTGCTTAGTAATTGCCTCAGCACCCTTTACAGTAATGAATTTTAATGTATCAAATAAGGATATGGTTGTAAGCTCATCAACTAAGGATAATAAGCCTTCCTCTTCGATATCATAGCCTATTTCATCATACTCGGATGACAGGCTTTTTTTTATTTGTTCAATTTTTTCATTTGCGGCACTTATGTCATCCGTAGTTATGATGTAATTATACATATTATCGATTAGAATCCTTTGTAATCCACTTAATATAATTTAATAAATCTTCACTAAAGTCCTCAGGCTTTGCCATATATTGCCAGTTACCAGATGCCTTAGATGGAATATTCATTCTGCCTTGCTCATCGGTTAATCCCAAATAATCCTGAAGTGGAATAATACAAGTATCACAGGCAGTTCTCATACACCATTCAATAATCTTTCTTGCTGGCCAATCTCCCCAGTTAATACCTACAAGTGCATTAACCTTTTGCTTTTGCCATTCCTCTAAGGATTCATAGAAGGATGTAACCATTTGGTTATCATGAGTACCGGAATAGAATACATTGTTGGTTGGATATCCCTTATAAATAGGTACTCTCCAATTCCAATCTCCCCACTCAAATTGGAAGATATTCATTCCCGGGAAGCCACACTGTGCTAATAGCTCCTCTACATCTGGAGTTAATAAGCCTAAATTCTCAGCTACAATATTTGCATTAGGGCATTCCTGCTTAATCTTTTCAAATAAAGCGTATCTAGGACCATCCTCCCAATGTCCACCCTTTGCGTTTGGTGCACCATAAGGAATAGAGAAATAACCTGCAAATCCTCTAAAATGGTCAATTCTTAAAATATTAAATACCTTTAGGGCATGCTTAACTCTAGCTACCCACCAGCTATAGCCCTCTTGCTTCATTCTGCCCCAGTTATAAAGAGGGTTACCCCAAAGCTGTCCATCAGCACTGAAGGCATCAGGTGGACATCCTGCAACTGCATATGGCTTTAGTGCACCGTCAAGCTGGAAATCCCCTGGGTTTGCCCAAACATCTACAGAATCATATGCACAATAAATTGGCATATCACCCATAATAGATACTCCGTGAGCATTCGCATATTTCTTTAATCTCATCCACTGATCATAGAATACGAATTGGTAGAATTGCCATTCAAGAATTCTTTCCTTTTCATCCTCCATAAACTTTTCTAAAACCTTTGGATTTCTAAATTTATAATCATCCTCCCAAGTATCCCAGGATGCATAATTATGATTTTCCTTTAATACCATATAAATGGCATAATCCTTTAGCCAATATTCTTCCTCATCACGGAATTTTTTAAATTTAGCTTGAACCTTTCTTCTTCTTGCAAAGGCCTTTCTTAAAATCGGGAATCGATTATTAAATAAATCGCCATAATCTGCCTTAGTGCATCTTCTCTTTTCTGGTAGCTCAGACTCCTCTAATAACCCATCAGAAACTAATAGCTCTAAATCAATAAAATATGGATTGAACGCAAATGCGCTCACTCCCTGATATGGAGAATCACCATAGGATGTTGGTCCTATAGGCATAATCTGCCATACCTTTTGTCCTGCTTTTTCCAAGAAGTCAATAAATTGATAAGCACTCTTACCAATCGAACCAATAGAATACTCACTTGGAAGTGATGAAATGTGAAGCAACATTCCAGCTTGTCTCATACTTTTTCCTCCTCAATAATTTCTTTTAAAAGCTTTTCTTCTTCTTTATTTAATTTGTAGTTTTTTAACAAATCTGGCCTTTTTTTATAGGTTCTTCTTAAGGATTCCTTTTTTCTAAAGGTTTCAATATTCTTATGATTTCCACTCAATAAAACATCAGGAACTCTCATACCATCATATTCAATAGGTCTTGTATATTGTGGATATTCTAATAATCCTGTTGAGAAGGAATCATCCATATGGGATTCCTTTCTTATCGCATGATCGAGTAATCTTATTACAGAATCAGAAATGACCATTGCGGCAATTTCTCCACCAGTAAGCACGAAATCTCCAATGGAAACCTCTTCATCGACATAGCTTCTAATTCTTTCATCAAAGCCCTCATAATGTCCACAAAGAATGACAAGCTCATCAAGATTAGAAAGCTCCTCTGCCTTCTTCTGATTATAGGTTTCCCCCTGAGGTGTCATCATGACGATATGGCTATTTGAAGAGGTATTTGCCTTAATACACCTATCGACAACATCAACGGCCATAACCATACCAGCTCCACCCCCACAAGGTGTATCATCCACATGCTTATGCTTATCTAATGAATATTCTCTTATATCTACTAAAGAAACCTCAACAACGCCCTTTTCTATGGCACGCTTTATAATTGATTCCTCAATAAATCCGGTAAACATATCCGGAAATAAGGTTAAAATTTTTATTTTCAAAATAATCCCTCAATTTCCTTTACAACGATTTTTTCATCAACATCACCAATAAATTCCTCCATAAATGGAACAAGGTGAATCTTTTCCTTATAGCGAATAGCTAAATATTTCTTGTGAGGCATTTCTCTTATTTCTTCTACAATACCTCTATCCTCTCCATCCTGATTGATAACCTTTTTGCCAATCAAATCAGAATAATAGAATTCTCCATCCTCTAGGGTATCTTTTCGGTCCTCTTCCGAAATATAAATATCATCACTATGGTATTTTTCAACTAAATTAATATCCTCTAAGCCATCAAAGCGAACAAGTAGGTAATTACCAAAGCTAGAGGCCTTTAATACCTTAACTAGGATATAATCCTTTCCATGTAAAATATATAATTTTGCACCCTTTTGAAAGCGATCAAAATCAGAATAATTTTTTACTTTTAAATCCCCATGAATACCATGAGTTGTCATAATATGGCCACACATATAATACTTCATAAAATCGACCTCACTAATTACCTTAAGTATACTATTTTAGCCCTAAAAAATCAATAAAAATGGCCGAAGCCATTTCTATTATAATTCGATTTTTTCAATTTTCTTTTTTAGTAAAGATAATAAATAGCAATCCACTTTCTTTCCGCTAGATTTTTCTGCATATTTCTTATAAATGGATAGCTGTCTTCTATATTCTATAGAATCCGTATTGGAAAGCTTATAATCGATAATATCGATATGATCCTCATATTCAAGCATTAAATCGATACTACCATGATAGGTATTATTTCCATCATTGAAATAGAATTCATGCTCATGATAATCCTTAGCCATTGCTATATTCTTAAATATATCATTTTTTAATACTTCCTTTAAGGTTTCTTTAATAAAGGAATCTATTGGCATAGAATCTAAATCAATATGCTTAAAATCGATAGCCTCTAAGACCTCATGGAATTTTGTACCAAGCTCTAAAGCTTTCCTTTCTTCCTTCGTTGGAAGATGAGATAATTCCTTAGAGATTTGCTGCTTTACAATAATTTTTGGTGCATCAATAGCCTTATAGGATAATACCATATTCCCATGGAAGGTCTTCTTTTGCTTTAAGGATAGCTTATAATCGCTAATATCATAATCTATAAGCTTTATATCCTTATAATAGCTATTTAAGCTATTCGCATAAGAAATCATATCCGCAAAGGATTTCATATTACTCTTCATAATCTTTTTTTCTTCCCTCTTTGGTAGGATTAATATCATCTTTTCTCTTGCACGTGTTAAGGCAACATAAAGTAATCTTACCTTTTCGGATAAATCCTCATCATGAACCTCCTTAGAATATAGGCTTCTTATAATGGTTGAGGATTGTCCATCATCGACAAATGGAATGAAAATACCATATTTTTTCGATAAGCCTACAGTCGCTCTCATATCTGCTTGATTAAAGCCCTTAGTCAAAAGTGGGAAATACACATAAGGAAATTCTAAGCCCTTAGATTTATGAATCGTCATAATTCTTACAGCATCATTCCTGGAGGATTCTGGCTTATATTCCATTTTAATTTCAGAGTCTAATAAATCCTTGATATAGGCTTTAGCCTCATGAATATCATATCCAAGCTCATCAAAGCTTGAAATTATAGTATGCATATATTCTAAGACAACTAAGGCTGAATCGACATCACCAATCTTAGATAGGCTATCATAAATATGAAATACCTCATTCATCTTATAAAATAAAGTACT
>JAFPSY010000020.1:0-6555 GCA_017413585.1 Acholeplasmatales bacterium | reverse complement strand
TTTAGAGGATAAATCTAAAATCATAAAGGAGGCGGCAGAAATGTTAAGCGATTATGATAAGACTGATGAGGCTAGAAGATTAAGAGATGCAAGATTAAAGCAGGAATATGAAGAGGGCGTAAGGCTTGAGGCAGCCAAGGATGAGGGTATTGCTGAAGGTCTTGCACAAGGTAGAAAGGAAGCTGTTTTGTCTTTATTCCAAAATGGAATGAAAAAGGAAGAAATAGCAAGATTACTGAATTTAAGTATGGAAGATGTAGAAAAATATTTATTGTAGATGTAGTATATATGTTTTATTAAAATATGTGGATGATTTCATCCCATATTTTTTTGCTCACATTTTGCAACATCTATTTAGTACAATGAAGCTGCAATTAAAGAATTTTAGATAGCTTTTATACAAATTCAAACGCAATTGATTAATAAATATAACAAATATGTCCTGGTCAACAGGACATATATTTGTGTAAAAAGAGATTAAGATTTAAGAAATCTTATAGTATAATTGAACTAGGTGATTCGTATGTCAGAGTTTTTACTATATTTAAGTAATCATTTACTATTGTTTGTCTTTGGTATTTGTTTATTTGTCATTATCTTATTAACAAAAAAAATAAAAAAGAGAGATAAATATTTTTTAGCCTCTATTGCCTTATGTACCATAACGTTAGCTATATTTGAAGCATTAGAGACCTTATTTACAGATACTACAATACATGAGGAAAATATAAGTAGATATATATTTTCTATCCTATCCTATATATTAAGACCAATTATTATTGTTTTATTCTTCCATTTGAGATTAGGACATTTGGGTAAGAGAAAATATATATTATGGATTGGTGTTGTTATAAACACAATTGTATATATCTTGGCATTCTTTGCATACCATAATCCAGATATGAGGCTTGTCATTTGGTATTATGAGAATAACCAATTTGATCGTACATGGCTTGGATATACGGTATATGTAATATGCTTTATATATGCTATATTGCTTGTCGTTATTTCCTTTATTGATTCAAAGAAGAACACATCCAAAAGACAAATTGATTATGTTATATTATCAACAGTCATATTAGCCTTAATTGTTGAGGTTTTAGTTATTACATTGCAATTGTCTTCGTCTTATACATCTGAAATATTCATTTTAGGAATATATTTATATTATTCTTATTTGATGTTTGAAATGTATAGAAATGATGCTGTCTTACATGAAAGAGAAATGCAGGATAAGACAACATCCTTAATGCTTTCACAAATTCAGCCTCATTTCATTTATAATACCTTAGCTACGATTCAGGTATTATGTGAAATTGATGCGGAAAAGGCTGCTAAGACGATTGATGCATTTTCTAAATATTTAAGAATCAATACGGATGCCCTAAGTAAAAGAGAGCCTGTTTCTATATTAGAGGAGGTCAAGCATGCGAAGACCTATAGCGATATTGAAATGGTAAGATTTGATAACGTGAATGTTATATTTAATATAGAGGATTCAGATTTTAAATTACCTGTATTAACCTTAGAGCCTATTGTAGAAAATGCTATAAAATATGGTGTAAGAGCTAAGGAGGAAGGAATTGTTGAGGTTAGAACCTTTAAAGAAGGTAATAAGCATATATTAGTAGTTAAGGATAATGGTATAGGCTTTAATGTGAATGAAATTAAGCAGGATGGTAAAAACCATGTAGGCATAGAAAATGTTAAAAAGAGAGTTGAAAATATGGTGCATGGTACATTTGAAATAGAAAGTGAAGTAGGCATCGGTACTACGGTTACGATTACTGTATTGGAGGAGTAGTAATGAAAGTAATTTGCTTAGATGATGAAAAAATCATTTTACAGGGAATGGTAATGAACTGTAAAAAGGTAGAAAAAATTACTGAGGTGGTAGGCTTTAGTAATGCGAAGGATTTAATGGAATATTTAAAGGATAATACGGCAGATCTTATTTTTTCAGATATTAATATGCCAAATATGAATGGTATAGAAATATCCAAATGGCTAAGAGAAAACCATCCTGAAATTAATGTGGTATTCACAACAGGATATACAGAATATACAAATGAAGCGATAAGAGCGAACGCAAAGGGGTATCTATTAAAACCAATCAGTCGTGAGATGATTGAAGAAGAAATTAATTATTTCTTAAGTAATAATGAATTAAATAAGAGAATCGTTGTCCAAGCATTTGGAAATTTTGATATCAAGGTCGATGGTAATCCTTTAAAGCTATCTGCAAAATCTAAGGAGGCACTTGCTTACTTAATTGATAGAAATGGTGCAGCTGTATCTAGAAAGGAGCTTGCTGCAACTATATTTGAGGATGATACATATTCTAGAACAATTCAAAGCTATATTACCAAAATATTTAAGGAACTTAAGGAAGTATTTGAGGAGCTAAAGATTAGTGATTTATTAATTGTAGGAGATAATTCCTATGCGATTAATAAGGATTTAATTATTTGTGATTCCTATGAATATTTAAAGGGCAATAAAAAATATAAAAATGCCTATCATGGAGAATATATGCTGCAGTATTATTGGGGCGATAGCGAGCTTTATCGCTTTGAAAAATAGGAGGATGAATATGAAGAAGATTAAAGCGATTGGATTAGTTTTTATGGCCGTTGGTGCATTTGTAGTTACCTCTTGTAGCGGTAATGGGAATACTGCAACTACTACTACAATAGAAACAACTACGAGTTTACCTGCAAAGGATGAATTTAACGTAAAAACAGTCAATTTTTATAGAGAAAAAAACAAGCCTGAAAAACAAATTTCTTTGAGATTTTATGAGAATACACCAAATGTGCCATACATTGGTGTAAAGGATTTTTATAAGACCTTTTATAAGACCGATTATAAAGTTGAGCAAGTAGGAAATCTTTATACATTTAAAAGAGATGTATGCTATATTACATTGGATACAAATCAAGATACAATAGAGATTTTAGGAATTGATAAATTAGGAATTCATCCTGATTTTATTTCGGAAAACACAAGAAGCTTTGTTTTAAAAAAGGATTACTCAAGTACAACAGCTAGACCATTTTTTGCATCATTAAAGAATTATGGAATTGAGATATATGGTGAAGAGGGTGAGGCTTATGTACCATTCCAATTTATTGCAAATGTCACAAGTGGTACTTCAGCATATTGCCTAAGCTATAATGAAAAGGATATATATGAATTTGATGCTATCGGTCAAATGGATGGTGTAGCAAAGCTTGATGATTATTATGGGGATAGCTATGGCGAGATCATTTATTCAAATACAGAAAGAAAAGAAGATTTAATACAAATGAGCTATAATATGCTATGCTTTGAAATTGATCAGTTAAGAGGATATACAGAGCAAATGGCTTTTATAGATAACAATATATTATCTATAGGTTTAAATGGTACATTAGAAAAGTATTATCCAAGGGTAAAAGAATTATTGTTATCTAAGGATAGAATAGATTATTTACTTGGTGTATATGGTCTATTTTGTGGATTGTCCGATGGAGGACATACTTCATTATTTGCAATATCAAAGGTTATGGTTGATGATAGCTTAAAGTCAAGAATTCAATCTGAACCTGAATTACAGGATTTGACGAACAAGGGCGTATTTAGCATGATTGCAGCTGAAATGAAGAAGGAAAATCTTTTGGAGCGAAGACAATCTAGCTTTGGTGAGGATGCAGAAGGCTACTATTATAAGCATGATGATGCAACGAAAATAAGCTTTATTGGCTTTGATTCCTTTGAGGTAAACTATCAAGGCTGGGATAATTATTATTCTTCTTATGAAAAGAATGGTGAAGGTGTGATTCCAGTAAATGATTCCTTTGCTTATGTTAGATCTAAACTATATGAATCTTTAGATAACGGCACTGAGAATGTTGTCATTGATTTATCAACAAATGGTGGTGGAGATTCTAATGCGTTAATGGGTGTTTTTGCACTATTGACATCGCCTGAGGTAGTTTTTTCACGTAATAATGTTGCTGAAAAAACAAGAGAAGAAGAAAAAATGTATGTCGATATAAATCTTGATGGAGTTATCGACAATAAGGATAGCTTAGAATGTGAAAAATTTAAGGCATTAAATATTTCTATTTTAACATCAAGTTGTTCCTTCTCCTGTGGTAATTTGTTACCATCTATTTTAAAGGAAAAAGGATTTAAGATTATTGGCGAACAAAGTGGTGGCGGTTCTTGTGCCATTATGTTAGGGTCTACCCTAGATGGCTTTACCTATGCAAGATCCTCATATCTATGCTTATCTAATTCGCAAGGAAACAATATTGATGGTGGCGTTCCTGTCGATTTAGCCTTAATAGAGGTAACCCCAGAAGGTAAATCGATTAATCATTTTTATGATTTTGAATATCTAAGCGGTAAATTGGCTTAATAAAACGATACTTAAAAAATGGAATTTCTTTGTGAATGCTAATGCCAATTGCTTTAGCAACAAGCTGTATACCTGATTATAATTTAAAGATGCTTTAGAAGAATGGCCTTTTGGCCTTTCTTTTTTTCCACTTTAAATTAAAAAAAGATAATGTTATAATACTATAGTAAATTACTAGGAAAAGAGGGATAATATGATTTCAACAAAAGGTAGATACGCCTTAAGATTAATGATTGATATAGCTACATATTCAAATGGTAAGCCTGTTTCACTAAAGGATGTATCCAAAAGACAGGATATTTCTATAAAATATTTAGAGCAGGTTGTATCCTTATTAGTTAAAAGTAAATTATTGATTAGTGTTAGAGGTAATACAGGAGGATATATATTAACAAAGGATATTAAGAGCTATAACACCTTTGAAATATTATCTGCCGCAGAAGGAACCTTAGCTCCCGTTGCTTGTCTTCAAACAGAGGTAAATATTTGTCCTAGGGTTGAAGGCTGCACAACTATTGATTATTGGAAGGGCTATTATGAGGTAATTAAGAAGTATACAGAAGGTATTTCTTTAGAGGATTTGGTGGATAGAGAAAAAAATAAAATGGGAAATGATTATAGTATTTAAGATGAGCCTAGAAATCTAGGCTTTTATTTTTTTTAATTCCTAATTTGCACAGAGTTGGTAAATTAGAGATCAAGTGATATAATAGAACCAGTTTATAGAAAGGAAAATCACATGAATTTCTGAGAGCTGGTTAATATGTGATACTTGGCGGTTGATGATTAGCCAGCTCCCAGAAGTTCCATCACTCGCCGCCATGAAAACTAAATATAAAGATAATCACTGGGGAACATCTGTAAAAAGATTACCTTGGGATAGTAAAACGAATAAGACGCCTCTTGAGGAGCTTATTTCTTTTACTATGGATGAAAGATATAATGCAAAGCATAGATCTCAAATTCCCGAAGAAATTAGTCTTATTAATTCCATAGTACCTCTTAGATGTCATTATTGTGGTTCAAAAGAATTTATAAAGTATGGAAAGTATAAGACTGGCATTAATCGATTCCAATGTAAAATTTGTAAAAGAACATTTAATAATTTGACTAATACCATATTTGATTCTCATAAAATTCCAATCTCGGAATGGTTCGATTATTTAATACATTTATTTGAATTCCACTCAATAAAATCTTCTGCCAGAGACAATAAAAATGCCTCAAGTACGGGAAAATATTGGCTTTTAAAGGTTTTTGAAATATTAAAGAACTATCAAGATGATATTGTTTTAGATGGAACTATAGTATTCGATGAAACATTCTTTACAGTTGTTGAATCGAAAAGAACTTATAAAGATGGAAATAAATTAAGAGGAATATCAAGAGATAAGATATGTATAGCTGTAGCATATGATGGTTTTAGAACCATAATACTATCTGAAAATGTATCAAAGCCCTCCAGCAAGAGCACTTTAAATACTTTAAAAGGTCATATAAAACCAGGCTCAAAACTTATACATGATGATGAACATTCACATCAAGTATTAGTTAAAGAATTAGATTTAACAGAGGAATTTTGTAAATCATCTTATCAAGAATTCCTTTCCGAAGAAGAAAATCCATTAACCCCAATCAATAAAATACATTCCTACATGAAAAAGTTTATGAGAAATCATGAAGGGTTCTCAAGAGATAATATTCAAGATTGGATGAATTTAATTTCATTCATTATTAATGATCCTGAAAATAGATATGATAAATTAAAACTATTCTTAAAAATGGCTATTTCGGCACCTAAAAAAGTGCGATTTAGGGATGTAATGTCAAAAAAAGGTTGATACTAAGCCATTTAGTACCAACCCTGTGCAAATTAGGAATTTTTGTTAAAAACATTAGCAAACTAGTTGAAAGAGTGCCAAAAAGTGTTATAATTTAGTTAGATTGGCACATTGATATACCGAGTGCTAATAAAAGGAGATAGAAAAAATGATTAGACCATTAAATGATAATGTAGTATTAAAAAAAGAAAAACTTGTTCGTGAAACAGCAAGCGGAATTGTATTAAGTCAAAAGGAAGAAGAACCTGAATATGCAACTGTAGTTGCTGTTTCTGAAGGAAAAAGGAATGAAAAAGGTGAAATTATTCC
>JAFPSY010000179.1:0-5478 GCA_017413585.1 Acholeplasmatales bacterium | reverse complement strand
CTGATACTGGCTTGTCAGCATTGCACGCAGAGCTTTACCATAGGCCGACTTCATCCAGCCGTTTGAGGTGATGAACGACAACAGCGCTCCGGGCTTCAGCAGTTTCATCCCCATCTCGTAGAAAAGGCAGTAGATGTCACCGGTGCGCTCGTAGGTCTCGTAGCTCATTAATGTTTTTTCATATGCCTTTATTTTAAGATTTTCTAATATCTTTTTTCCTATTTTTCTTTTAGGTACATTAACTACTCTATCAAAGGAAAAATCATCATCAGGATGAATTAATAATCTTAAATATGCACTCATATCCTTGATTTCCGCTCTAGAAAAGAAGGATAATCCTCCATAAATGGTATAAGGAATCTTGTTTTTAACAAGCTGATCCTCAAAGCTTCTAGAAATAGAATTTGCACGATACATAATTGCAAAATCAGAATAATTTTTTCCTTTTCTTATGCCCTCTAATATTTTATTGATGACAAAGATGGTTTCATCATAGGAGCTTGTAGCTCTATAATATTTTGGAAGTGGGCCAACCTTTTTATTTGAGAACATAATCTTTTTTATTTGATTTGGATTCTTTAAAATTATATTGTTAGCCAAATCAAGAATTTGTGTTGTAGATCTATAATTTTCTTCAAGTAATATTAATGTATAATCCTTGTATTCCGTTTGGAATTTCATTATATTTTCAATCTTAGCTCCTCTAAAGGAATAAATGGATTGGAAATCATCACCAACGACAAATATATTTCTATTCCTTCTTGCAAGTAAGGTCATCAAATCATATTGCATGGCATTTGTATCTTGGAATTCATCGACTAATACATAGTCAAATTGATTTTGATATTTTTCTAAGATATTAGGATTTTTATTAAATAGCTCTATAGTTTTAATGATTAAATCATCAAAATCTAATAAGTTTTCCTCCTTACATCTTTCTTCATATTTTTGATTTACAATGGTAAATATGTTTAAAAGACGTGGATCTCTTATACTATAATTTTTAAAATTCTTACTTTTAGATATTAATTCTCTTATAACCTTAGGCTTATAATCCGTATCAAAATCTAAATCCTCTATAATCTTCTTAACAATCTTTAAGGAATCATCCTCATCTAATATGTTAAATTTTTTATTATAGGGTGGCATAGCATCAATTTCCATTCTTAAAAGCCTTGCGCAAAAGGAATGGAAGGTAGATACCCACATATAATCGGTATTAATGTCAAGCATATCAGCAACTCTCTTTTTCATTTCAAGAGCGGCCTTGTTCGTAAATGTTACCGCAAGAATCTTAGAGGGTATTACCTTTAATTCTTTTATGATATATGAAATTCTAGTGGTTAATACCTTTGTTTTTCCACTACCCGCACCGGCCATTACCATAACTGGTCCTTCCGTTGTTGTAACAGCAAGCCTTTGGGCTGGATTAAGATTCGTTAGTAAATCCATAAATTACTCCTGCTTCTCTAAAAATTCCTCATATGTTGTTACTCTATCAATAAAGCTTCCATCCTTGTTGATAGAGATAATACGATTACAAACTGTTTCTAAAAGCTCTGCATCATGACTTGAGAATAAAATATTACCCTTATAATTTAGCATACCCTCATTAAGTGCTGTAATCGATTCTAGGTCTAGGTGGTTTGTTGGATCCTCTAATACTAATACATTAGGGCATTCAAGCATTAGCTTTGCCATCATGCATCTTACCTTTTCTCCACCGGATAAAACATTACATTTCTTTAATGCTTCATCGCCACTAAATAGCATTCTACCAAGCCAGCCTCTAATGAAGGATTCCGTTTGATCCTCCTTAGAATATTGTCTAAGCCAATCAATCATATTTAAATCCTTATCAAAATATTCCTTGTTATCCTGTGGTAGATATCCTACATTTGTTGTAATACCCCATTTAAATTTTCCTGTGTAATCTGTATCCTTGCCAGATAAAATATTAAATAGAGTTTGAATTTGATGCGTATTTTCAGCTAAAATGCCTATTTTATCATTCTTATTCACCGTGAAGGTTAAATCCTTAAATACACCTGGCTTAGTAAGCTTTTCAACGATTAAAATATCATTACCAACCTCTCTATTTTGCTTAAATCCAATATATGGATATCTTCTTGAGGATGGTTCAATATCATCAAGTGTAATCTTTTCTAATAGCTTCTTTCTAGATGTTGCCTGACGGCTTTTCGATTTATTCGCACTAAATCTTGCGATGAATTCCTGTAGCTCCTTAGCCTTTTGTTCATTCTTTTTATTTAAATCCTTAGCCTGCTGCAAAGCGAGCTGGCTTGATTCATACCAGAATTCATAATTACCTACATAAAGCTTGATTTTACCAAAATCAACATCACAAATATGTGTACATACATTATTTAAGAAATGGCGGTCATGAGAAACGATTAGTACTGTGTTTTCAAAATTAAGTAAGAAATTCTCAAGCCATCTGGTAGACTTATAATCTAGGTTATTGGTAGGCTCATCTAAAAGTAGGATATCTGGGTTTCCGAATAATGCTTGAGCAAGCAATACCTTAATTTTAACCTTCGCATCTAATTCACCCATTAGCTTGTAGTAGCAATCTGGGTCTACACCTAAGCCTGCAAGTAGGGTTTCTGCATCACTTTCTGCCTCCCATCCGCCAAGCTCTGCAAATTCACCCTCAAGCTCTGAGGCTCTAATGCCATCCTCATCACTGAAGTCCTCCTTTGCGTATAGGGCATCCTTTTCCTTTTGAATTTCCATTAATCTTTTATGGCCTAATAATACGGTTTGAATTGCTGTTTCATCATTATAAGCATTCTGGTCCTGCTTTAAAATGGACATTCTTTCATTCTTATCCATTAAAACCTCACCAGTTGTAGATTCAATATCTCCACTTAATAGCTTTAAAAAGGTAGATTTACCAGCACCATTCGCCCCAATAATTCCATAACAATTTCCTTTACTAAAGGTAATATTAACATCCTTAAACAAAACTCTAGATCCATATTGTAATCCTAGGTTTACTGTCTTTAACATAATATATCTCCTCCAAAAAATATATTTCTAAACGTAAAATTAAGGGCTGTAGAAACAGTCCTTAATTTATTTTTTATAGCTTAAATGAACTCTTTAATCCGCATGTACGGTTGAATACAAGCTTATCCTTAGTTGAGTCCTTATCTGTACAATAATATCCATTACGGATGAACTGGTAATGATCAAGTGGCTTAGTATCCTCTAAGGATTTTTCTACAAAGCCCTCAAATACATGGATAGAATCTGGATTTAATCTTTCCATGAAATCTAAATCCTTATTCTCCTCTGTTTCATCTAGCATTAATGGCTCAAATAGACGGAATTCTGCAGGAATTGCAGTAGCTGCATCTACATAATGAATATTACCATTTGGCTTTCTACCATCGAATTCACCGCTCTTTGTTTCTGGATCATAGGTTGCATGAATTACAGTAATATTACCATTCTCATCCTTCTCTACAGAATTTGCAGTAATGAAGTATGCCTTCATTAATCTTACCTCAACACCTAAAGCAAGTCTCTTCCACTTCTTATTAGGCTTTTCCTCAATGAAGTCCTCTCTTTCAATATAAACCTCACGAGAGAAGGAAATCTTTCTTGAGCCTAATTCCTCATTTTCCTGATTGTTTGGCGCATCAAGCCATTCAATCTTACCCTCTGGGTAGTTATCAATAATCACCTTTACTGGATTAATAACTGCATTAGGTCTTGTAGCCTTTAATCTTAAATCACTTCTTAATTCCTCATCTAGCTGATCTGCCTCAACTGTAGAATTCACTCTAGATAAGCCAGTACCTAAGATGAAGTTTCTAATAGAATCCGGAGTAAATCCCTTTCTTCTTAAGCCACATAATGTTGGCATACGTGGATCATCATAGCCAGATACCTTACCTGCATCTACAAGTGCACGTAAATATCTTTTTGACATGATGGTATTCGTAATATTTAATCTACCAAATTCATACTGATGTGGCTTCTTTTCAATTCCACAATTATCTACAACCCAATCGTATAATACTCTGTGGTTATCATATTCAAGTGAGCATAGGGAATGGGTAATTCCTTCGAAGGAATCCTGTAGTGGGTGTGCAAAATCATACATTGGGAAAATGCACCATTTTGTGCCCTGTCTATGATGGTTAATATGTAGAATTCTATACATTACTGGGTCTCTCATGTTGATATTAGGGCTTGCCATATCAATCTTAGCTCTTAGAGTCTTTTCACCATCAGCATATTTGCCTTCCTTCATTTCCTCAAAAAGCTTTAAATTCTCTTCTACACTTCTATCTCTATATGGAGAATTCTTACCTGGCTCATTTAATGTACCACGGTATTTAGAAATTTCTTCCTGAGATAGGTCATCTACATAAGCAAGACCTCTTTTAATTAAATCGATGGCTTTTTCGTAGGTAGCCTCAAAATAATCAGAGCCATAGAAAATATTTGCAGGCTTATAGCCTAACCAAGCTAAATCCTCAATAATACCTTCTACGAATTCCTTATCCTCCTTTGCAGGATTTGTATCATCAAATCTTAAATTTGTTTTTCCATTAAATGCCTTTGCAAGCTCAAAATTTGTAATGATTGCTCTTGCATGACCAATATGTAGGTAAGCATTAGGCTCTGGTGGGAATCTTGTGATAATTTCATCAACCTTACCAGAATCTAGGTCATTCTGCATTATTGTTTTAATAAAGTTATTAATTTCTGCCATAACTTTCACCTCTAAAAAAATTATAGATACATTATACTACAAATGAATTAAAATCTCTATACATTACAAACATTTACTTTAGTAAATCTCTTTTATTTTCTATATTTTTAGAAAGCCTTGTAAAAAGTTTCTTTAGGCTTTAAAATCATTTTGAGGATTTCCTATCCATCGCTATAGCAAGGAGGAAAAAATGAAAAAAATAAGTGTTAAATTCATTGCTGAATCCGCCATTATTGCAGCACTCTATGTTGTAGCGACATGGCTTTTAGCCCCCATTTCCTATGGGCCAATTCAATTTAGAATATCGGAAGTCTTAATGCTTCTAGTAGTATTAAACCCTAAATTTTCCTTCGCACTCATTTTAGGCTGCTTCATATCGAATACCACCTCAAGCCTTGGGTGGTATGATATGGTTTTTGGTACACTTGCAACCATAATTGCAATCACCCCTATGTGCTTCATTAGGAAAATGCCTATCGCTGCCATATTCCCTGTAATTTCGAATGCATTTATCGTATCTTTGGAGCTTGGAATTGCCTTTAATCTATGGAATGAAGCATTCTGGTATAATGTATTCACTATAGCCTTAGGAGAGGCTATCGTTTTATATCTACTTGGTATTCCACTTACCTGTGCAATTGCTAAAAACGAAAGCCTTTGTCTTCTTATGGAATTAGATAAAGATAAGGCAGTATCCATTCATTTCTTAAATGGCTATGTAATATTAG
>JAFPSY010000178.1:0-12672 GCA_017413585.1 Acholeplasmatales bacterium | reverse complement strand
TTTCCATATATCCACGGATAACTCTTGCACAGCCACAAATATTTTCAGAGGAAATTGGATTTCTCTTATGAGGCATTGCAGAGGATCCCTTTTGTCCCTTAGAGAAGGCTTCCTCTGTTTCCTTTACCTCCTGACGAGATAAATTTCTAACCTCTAAAGCCATCTTTTCAAGCTCTGATGCAACTAAGGCTAAGCATGCCATATAATGTGCATGTCTATCTCTTTGTAGTACCTGCGTAGAAATTAATGCATAATTAATTCCCAAATCCTTGCATACATATTCTTCAATCTGTGGTGGAATGTTTGCGAAATTACCTACAGCACCAGATAATTTACCAACCTCTACCTCTTTCGAAGCATAATCAAATCTTTCTAGGCATCTTACCATATCTTCATACCATAATGCCCATTTTAATCCAAAGGATGTAATATCTGCATGCATACCATGGGTTCTACCGATGCATGGAGTATATTTAAACTCCATAGCTCTTTTCTTTAAAACATCCATAATTGCTACAATATCACGTCTTAAAATTTCATTTGCTTGCTTTAGTAGGTAGCCATTGGCAGTATCAACAACATCTGTTGATGTTAATCCATAGTGAATCCATTTCTTTTCTTCACCTAAGGATTCGCCTACAGCTCTTGTGAAGGCAACAACATCATGCTTTGTAATTGCTTCAATTTCTTTAATTCTATCTACAGTAAATGTAGCCTTATCTAGCTTTGGTAAATCTTCCTTTGGTACAACGCCAAGCTCACTCCATGCCTTCGCATTGGAAATCTCAACCTTCAAATAAGCATTGAACTTATTTTCCTCAGTCCAGATATCGCGCATAACCTTACGGCTGTAACGTTCTATCATTTTACTTTTCCTCCATATGTCTTAAGAAGCATTCAATTGTGTTTTCCATTAAACAGGTAATGGTCATAGGACCAACACCACCTGGTACCTTTGTAATATAGGATGCCTTTTCCTTTACATGCTCAAAATCAACATCTCCACAAAGCTTACCAGTTTCTAAATTTCTATTGACACCAACATCAATAACTACTGCACCTTCCTTTACCATATCCTCTTTAACGAATAATGGTTTACCTAGGGCAGCAATTAAGATATCTGCTTCTTTGGTTACTTCACTTAAATTCTTTGTACGGCTATGACAAATCGTAACAGTGGCATTTCGATCTAGTAATAGCTTAGATACAGGCATACCAACAATATTTGATCTACCAATAACTACAGCTCTTTTACCTTCAATTTCAATATTAGCATAATCCAAGATCTCCATAATACCCTTAGGAGTACAAGAAACGATACCCTTTTGCTTTAAATATAGGGATGCTACATTCACTGGATGGAATCCATCCACATCCTTTTGTGGAACGATTGCATTAATGATGAAATCAGAATCCATATGCTTTGGAAGTGGTAATTGTACTAATATACCATCGACACTATCATCCTGATTTAATTCATTAACAATATTTAAAAGCTCCTCTTGGCTAATGGTATCAGGCTTTTTAATTGTTGTATTTTTAATACCAATTTCGATACATGCCTTTTCCTTACCCTTAACATAGGATACACTACCTGGATCTTCACCAACTAAAACAACAGCTAAATGAGGAACTCTTCCATATTTTTCTTCAAAATGGGAGACCTCTTCCTTCATTTGTGCTCTTCTTTTTTCAGCTAGCTCCTTACCACTTATTATTATTGCCATAATCCATACCTACTTTCTATATGCTTTCGCACCGATATCTGTTCTATGGAACAAATTGTCACATTTAATTTCATTTACAAGTGCTAAAGCCTTTTTATTTGCAGCCTCTAGGGTATCTCCCTTGGCAACCGCAAATAAGACTCTACCACCATTAGTAACTAAATTACCATTATCGTCAACCTTTGTTCCCATATGATAGATATCAGAGGAATCTGCGTTTTCAATTACAAATCCCTTTTTATAGTCTCCAGGATAACCCTTAGAGGCTAATACGATACCTATAGTATAACACTTTTCCCATTCAAGTACAGGGCAATTACCATCAATTACCTGATTAAATGCATCAAAAATATCACTAGATAATCTAGGTAAAACTACCTCAGTTTCAGGATCTCCAAATCGAGCATTAAATTCAATAACCTTAATGCCAGACTTAGTCTTCATTAATCCACCATATAAAACACCAGTAAATGGAACATTCTCCTTTACCATTGCACGAGCAGTTGGAATCATAATCTCGTTAAGTGCATATTGATAATCCTCTTCTGTAATAAATGGTAATGGAGAATATGCACCCATACCACCTGTATTAGGTCCTAAATCATTATCATAAGCTCTCTTATGATCCTGTGCTAATTGAAGAGGATATACATTCTCTCCATTTACAAAGCACATAAAGGAGAATTCAGGTCCCTCTAAATATTCTTCAATTACTACCTTGCCATGACCAAAATGATCATCTAATAGCATATCCTTTAAAGCATAAACTGCTTCATCATAGGTTGTAGCAATAACAACACCCTTTCCAGCAGCAAGTCCATCATATTTAATTACTGTTGGAAGAGAATGATTTTTAACATATTCTAATGCATCTGCATAATTATTAAAGGATTTATAGGAAGCTGTTGGAATATTGTATTTTACCATTAAATTCTTAGCAAATTCCTTAGAGGATTCAATTTGCGCTGCAGCCTTTGTAGGGCCGAATGCCTTAATACCTGCCTCTCTTAGCTTATCGATAATACCTAAAGCTAAGGATGCCTCAGGGCCAACAACAACTAAATCTATTTTCTCTGCCTTAGCAAATTGAACGATTTTTTCTACCTCTGTATCCTTAATATTTACACACATTGCAAGCTTTGCAATACCAGCATTACCTGGTGCTGCATATATTTCATCTACCTTAGGTGATTTAGATAGAGCATGCACAATGGCATGCTCCCTTCCTCCTCCACCTACAACTAAAACCTTAGTCATAGAATTACTCCTTAATTAATGTTTAAAATGACGCATTCCAGTGAATGTCATAGGAACGCCCTTAGAGTTTGCAAGATCAATGGAATCCTGATCCTTTTTAGATCCACCAGGCTGTACAACAGCAACAACTCCATTAGCAATACCATATTCTAGGGTATCTGCGAATGGGAAGAATGCATCTGATGCTAAAGTCATTCCATCCATAACTCCTCTAGAATGAGCCTCCTCAATGGCAATCTTTGCTGCACCAACACGGTTCATTTGACCTGCACCAACACCACAGGTTACACCATTTTTAACAACTACAATTGCATTAGACTTAACATGCTTAACAATCTTCCAGCCAAAGTTCATATCGGCAAGCTGTGCTTCTGTTGGCTTAACATTTGTTACAGTCATATCCTCTGTAATTGTCTTCATTTCTGTATCTAAATCCTGAACTAATAATCCACCATTTACAGATACATATTGCTTAGTCTTAGGGAACTCGCCTAGCTTATACTGAATAATTCTTAAATCCGGACGCTTAGAGAATGCAGCTAATGCTTCCTCTGTATATCCTGGAGCTAAGATAACCTCAAGGAAAATAGATTTACCCTTCTCGCCGTGGTCGAACTTAATTAGGTTTGCAGCTTCACCATCGATTACCTGGTTTGTTGCAACAATACCACCGAAAATAGAAACTGGGTCAGATTCATAAGCCTTTAACCAAGCTTCCTTTAAATCCTTACCTACTGCAGCTCCACATGGGTTCATATGCTTTAAGCCCATAGCAAATGGCTGATCACCAAATTCTCTTACGATATTTAATGCTGCATTAGCATCCTGGATATTATTATAGGATAATTCCTTACCCTGAATTTGAACTGCATTAGCTAAGGAATAAGGAGTATCCTTATCTGTTACATAGAATTTTGCAGCCTGATGAGGGTTTTCACCATATCTTAAGGACTGAACTAAATCACCCTCTAGGAATAGCTTTTCATTTAAGCCAGCCTTTTCTCTCATATATTCTGCAATCATTGTGTCATATTCAGCAGTTAATGTATAAACCTTTGCAGCAAGACGTAATCTTGTTTCATAGGTAGTATCACCATATTCCTTGATTTCAGATAATACAGTATTGTAATCATTAACATCAGAAACAACAGTAACATACTTATGATTCTTTGCTGCACTTCTTAGCATAGATGGACCTCCGATATCGATATTCTCGATAGCTTCAGCAAATTCACAGCCCTTTTCAATAGTCTTCTTAAATGCGTATAAATTAACACATACTAAATCAATATACTCAATATTGTTTTCAGCAAGCTGTGCTCTATGAGATTCTAAATCTCTTACAGCAAGTAATGCTCCATGAACCTTTGGATGAAGTGTCTTAACACGACCATCTAAAATCTCAGGGAAGCCTGTAATTTCAGAAATACCTAATGTAGGAACACCAGAAGCATCTAATACCTTCTTTGTTCCACCAGTTGAAATAATTTCATAACCTAATTCTACTAATTCCTTACAGAATTCAACAATACCAGTCTTATCTGTAACACTTACTAATGCTCTTTTCATTTTCATATCTCCTTAATTAATTTTGCTACTACTTCTGGGTACATCTCATGCTCAATTTTATGAATTCTAGCCTCAACCTCATCAACGGTTTCACCTTCCGTATAATGGAATGCTCTTTGCTCAATGATCTTACCAGAATCCATACCAGCATCTACATAGTGAATGGTTACACCAAATACCTTTACTCCATAATTGAATGCATCAGAAATACCATGTGCACCCTTAAATGATGGAAGTAAGGCAGGATGAATATTAATAATTCTTCCTTCATATTTCTTAAGTAATACATATCCACATAATCTCATATAGCCTGCAAGACAAATAAGATCTACGTTGTATTCCTCAAGCTTTTCTACAATTAATTCCTCATATTCCTCTTTAGATGCATAATCCTTAGGACGGAATATGAAGGCAGGAACATTATGATTTTTAGCTCTTTCATTAACATAGGCGTTCTTCTTATCACAAACCATTAAAACAACCTTACCATCGATTTGACCATTTTCACAGGCCTGAACTAATGCTTCAAAGTTTGTTCCTGAGCCACTGGCAAATATAGCTATATTTTTCATATTACTTTACCAATTCAATATCAACGCCTGGCTTATCTGTAATCTCACCAATTACATAAGCCTTATCACCAAATTTAGATAATACCTCAATGGCAAATGGAGCTTCCTCCTTTGGCATTGCAAGTACCATACCAATACCCATATTGTAAATGTTAAACATTTCTCTATGTGGTACATTTCCATACTTTTCTAAGAATTTGAATACAGGAAGAATTGGCCAAGTACCTTCAACAATATGAATACCCATACCTTCCTTTAAAATTCTTGGAATATTTTCATCGAAGCCACCACCAGTGATGTGGGCAACACCATGAACCTCAGTCTTCTTAATAACCTCTAAAACCTGCTTAACATAGATTCTTGTAGGTGTTAATAAATAATCACCTAAAGGTAAATTAGAATATTCAGGAAGTGGCTTATGTAAATCTAAATTATTGTCCTTAATAATCTTTCTTACTAAGGAGAAGCCATTAGAATGTACACCGCTAGAAGCAATACCAACTAAAACATCACCAACAGCTACCTTAGATCCATCGATTAAATCTGCCTTCTCTACTGCACCTACAGTGAATCCGGCAATATCGTATTCACCATCCTGATACATTCCAGGCATTTCAGCAGTTTCACCACCAACTAGGGCACATCCTGCTTGAATACAACCATCAGATACACCCTTAACAATCATTTCAAGCTTTTCTGGAATGTTTTCACCTAATGCTACATAATCTAAGAAAATTAATGGCTCAGCACCCTGTGCTAATACATCATTAACGCACATAGCTACAGCATCAATACCGATTGTATCATGCTTATCCATTTCAAATGCTAACTTAAGCTTAGTACCAACACCATCTGTACCAGAAACTAAGATAGGCTCTTTATAACCTAAGGATGCCAAATCAAACATACCACCGAAGGAACCAATGTTTCCCATTGAGCCCTTACGATTTGTTGCTGCAACATGCTTTTTAATTCTTCTTACGCCTTCATAGCCAGCCTCTAGGCTAACTCCAGCACTTTCATAACTTTTTGCCATATTTTTACCTCAATCTAGAATTTTACTTTAAAGTCTTAAGTCTATTTAAAATCTCAACATAAGCTTCCATAACATTTCCTAAATCTCTTCTAAAGCGATCCTTATCAAGCTTATCGTTTGTTTCCTTATCCCAAAGTCTACAGCAATCTGGAGAGATTTCATCAGCTAAAACAATTTCTCCATCTACTGTCTTACCAAATTCAACCTTGAAATCTATAAGCTTAACTCCAATTTCATCAAACATCTTCTTTAATTCCTCATTAACCTTAGATGTTAATTTATAAATAGTATCAAGCTCTTCATATGTTGCAGCACCTACAGCTACTGCATGATGATCATTAATTAATGGATCACCTAATGCATCATTCTTATAGCAAATCTCAAAGATTGTATTCTTTGGTGTTGTACCCTCAGGCATACCTAATCTTTTTGCCATAGAGCCTGCAATTGTATTTCTTACAATAACCTCAAGAGGGAAAATCTTTACCTTCTTGCATAACTGGTCAGTATCATTTAATGTTTTGATGTAATGTGTAGGAATTCCTGCTTGAATCAATCGATTATAAATGATTGTTGTAATCGCACAATTTAATTCTCCCTTATGAGCAAATTGTGCATGCTTAGCACCATTTCCTGCAGTTGCATCATCCTTAAAATGCATGATGATGATATTCTCATCCTCAGTTGCATAAACCTGTTTTGCCTTTCCTTCGTAAAGCAATTCTTTCTTTTCCATAATTCCAATCCCTCTTTATTTTCTAAAATATTCAACAGCGTTCTTAAAGATATCCTGTTGCTTATTACCGCTGATATTCTTAAATAGATTCTCTTCATATCTTTCGGAATGTCCCATCTTACCTAAGATTAAGCCATCCTCAGAAATAATACCTTCAATCGCATAGCTTGAGCCATTTGGATTTAGAGGAGCATCCTTAGTAGCATTTCCTTCTAAATCTGTATATACAAAGGCAATTTGACCCTTCTTTGCTAATTCCTTAGCAAATTCAGGAGAAACTACAAATTTACCCTCACCATGAGATACAGCAATCGCATGTACCTCACCAGTTTTGTAGCTTGCAAGCCATGGAGATGCATTCGTCATTACCTTTGTGTAAACCATCTGTGAAACGTGACGGTTTACATCATTACGGAATAATGTAGGTGATTTTTCATTTACCATACCTAATCTACCATATGGTAATAATCCACTCTTTACTAATGCTTGGAATCCGTTACAAATACCTAAGATTAAGCCCTTGCGGTCAAGTAATCTATGAATGGCATCTCTAACCTTTTCTTGATTTAATACATTAGCAATAAATTTACCAGAGCCATCTGGTTCATCACCTGCACTAAATCCACCACATAATACGAAGATATCTGCCTTATCGATGTTTTCTGCCATTTCATCAATGGAATTGAATACATCCTCGCTTGTTAAATTCTTAAATACTGTACTCTTTGTTACAGCACCAGCCTTTTGGAAGGCTCTTGCTGTATCATAATCACAGTTTGTACCAGGGAATACTGGAAGATAAACAGTAACATTCTTCTTTTTCTTTAATAGAGGAACTTCCCTTTTTGTAGGAGTAATATCCATTAAAGTACAAGTATTCTCACCTTTATCCTTATATACCTTAGTGAACTTTTCAGTATTTGCCTTATATAATTCATCAAGTGTAAAGGTAACCTTATTGAATGTACCAACTTCCTTTTCAATAGTCTTACCTAAATAAATACAATTTGGATAATCAATTTCAGATTCTGTTTCAATTACGATAGAACCATAATTATATGCATCAAGCTCTCTTTCATCATACTCGATTTCAAATCCAATCTTATTACCAAAGCTCATCTTAGATACAGCCTCAATAATTCCACCATAGGATAGGGCATATGCAGATTTGATTCTACCATTTTCAATATTCGATGATACGAAATCAAAATTCATCTTTAATTCATCAACATTTGGAGTATAATCTCTATTCTCATAATGCTTTACTAAATAAATATTATGATTTGGAGCCTTGAATTCTGGAGAAATAACAATTCTAGAATCCACAGTTGTAATACCAAATGCCATTAGCATTGGTGGTACAGAAATGTTTTGGAATGTACCACTCATAGAATCCTTTCCACCAATGGAAGGTAGACCGAATTCATTTTGCATCTTAAGTGCACCAAGTAAGGAAGCTAAAGGCTTACCCCAAGACTTCTCATTGTGCATTCTTTCGAAATATTCCTGATAAGAGAATCTCATCTTATTGTATCTTGCACCTGCAGCAACAACCTTACTACATGCTTCTACAATTGCGTATTCAGCACCATGGAATGGACTCCATTTAGAAATGAATGGATTATAACCGAATGCCATAATGGATGCTGTATTTGTATAATGATCCTTTACAGGAAGCTTCTGTACAGAAACCTGAGTTTCAGTTCTTTGGTATTTTCCACCAAATGGCATTAATACTGTAGATGCACCAATGGTTGCATCAAACATTTCAATTAAGCCCTTTTGGCTTACAACATTATTATCCGATAATGTATTTAATACTCTATCCTTTAATTTAGCTCTTCCCTTTAGGAATGGGTTTTTATTATCTACTGCTGTAATTTCAGCCTTAGCATAGTGATTTGCACCTGCAGAATCAATGAATCTTCTTGAGATATCAACAATCTTTCTACCTCTATAATTCATTACAAGTCTTGGCTCCTTTGTTACGACTGCAACATTAGAAACCTCAATATTTTCCTCATGGCAATAGCCCTTAAATTTTTCTACATCCTTAGGAGCAATAACAACAGCCATTCTTTCTTGTGATTCAGAAATTGCAAGCTCTGTTGCATTTAATCCAGAATATTTTGTAGGAACATTATCTAGATTAATTAATAAGCCATCTGCAAGCTCACCAATCGCTACAGATACACCACCAGCACCAAAGTCATTTGATTTCTTAATAAGCTTTGTTACCTCAGGTCTTCTAAATAGGTGAGCAATCTTTCTTTCCTCAGGTGCATTACCCTTTTGAACCTCACTTGAGCAAACCTCAATAGACTTTTCTGTGTGCTCCTTGGAGGATCCTGTTGCACCACCAATACCATCTCTACCTGTTCTACCACCTAAAAGTAGGATAACGTCTCCTTCCTTTGGTGATTCTCTTCTGATAACATCAGCCTTAACTGCACCAACAACAGCACCAACCTCAAGTCTCTTTGCAACATAATCATTATGGTAGATTTCTCTTACATGTGTAGTTGCAAGACCAATTTGGTTACCATAGGAGGAGTAGCCCTGAGCAGCTTTCATAGAGATTACTCTTTGAGGAAGCTTACCAGGAATTGTATCAGAAACCTCAGCATAGATATTTCCTGCACCAGTTACTCTCATAGCCTGGTATACATAGGCTCTACCAGATAGTGGGTCACGAATCGCACCACCTAAGCAGGTAGATGCACCACCGAATGGTTCAATTTCTGTTGGGTGGTTGTGTGTTTCATTTTTGAATTGTAATAACCATTTTTCAGGTTCACCATCAACATCAATAGTAACAAAGATAGAGCAAGCATTGTTTTCCTCAGATTCCTCTAAATCATCAAGCTTACCAATCTTCTTTAAATACTTTGCACCAATAGTACCTAAATCCATTAGGCATAGCTTTTTATTTTCTCTATCTAAATCCTTACGCATTTTATAATAAAGATTTAGGCAATCATTCATTTCCTTCTTCATGAAGGATTCATCAATAGTGATTTCAGTTAAAATCGTATTAAATGTTGTATGACGACAGTGGTCAGACCAATAGGTATCCAAAATTCTAAGCTCAGTTTCCCAAGGGTCTCTTCCTTCCTCCTTAAAATATTTAACAACACATTTTAAGTCGTCTTGGTTCATCGCAAGACCATATTTCTTACAAAATTCAGGAAGCTCAACATCGCTCATTTCTGTAAAGCCCTCTAAGATAGATACAGGCTTAATTTCAGCCTTCTCTAAATCGGATAGAACAGATAAATCCTTTTCTCTTGCTTCAACTGCATTAATTACATATTTTTTGATTCTTTCTAAATCAGAATCCTTAATATCATCATCTAGAACAATGATTCTTCCAGAACGAATATTGATCTTCGCATTTGGATTAATAAGCTTGCAGCAATCGATTGCGGATGAAGCTCTTTGGTCAAATTGACCTGGTAGGAATTCTGTTGCGATATATTTTTTACCATTTAAATCTAAGGTATCAGAAACCGTATCTGTTACAACCTCACCAAATACCTGATATCTAGCTTTATTAAGTAAATCCTTTGTAAATCCGAATAAATCATATACATTGATTACTCTAACATTTTTTAGATTTAGGCTAAGATTTAGATTTAAATCTGCTTGCATAGATTTACTTTCTACTTGGTAGCCTGCCTTCTTTTCTACATAAATACGATAATCACCCATATTATTCTTCCTCACTAAATAATTTTTTATATTTTGAATCATATTCCTCTAAGGATGTATCTGTGAATGTAATGTGAGCCATCTTTCTTCTTTCTCTTACATCCTCTTTATGATAATCATGAATATGAACCTTATCATTATTTTCTAGCTTCTTCATATTTTCATAATCAAAGCCTAAAATGTTTTTCATTATAGTTTTTGATTTTAATTTTGGTTTTGTAAGTGGCATATCCAGTAAGAACTTTGCAAGCTCTGAATACTGGCTTACATTACAGCCCTCAATGGTGTAATGTCCACTATTGTGTGGTCTTGGTGCCATCTCATTAAAATAGAATTCATCACCCTTAACAAAGAATTCAATAGTTAGAATTCCATAATATTTTGCTCTTTCCATAAATCTAATGGAGGCTTCTTTTATCCAATCAAAGATAGGAAGATTTGAATCTACGATACATAAATCTAAGATTCCCTTTTTATGCTTATTAATTCCCATTGGGAAGGTTATGATTTCATCCTTAGAACGAATTAGAATAATCGATGTTTCAAAATCATAATCAATAAATTCCTCAAGGATTCCTTCACCCTTCAAATAAGGATTAACCTTTTCTATATCCTCCTTAGATCTTAGGACAACCTGTCCATGACCATCATAGCCTAGGGTTGTTGTCTTATAAACACAAGGATAACCGATTTCTTTAATTCCATCCTCTAAATCCTTTTTGGAATAGATTGGCTTAAACTTAGGAGTTTTAAGTCCTAGGTTTTTCGCATTTGTCTTTTCTCTAATTCTATTTTGAGAATCGAATAAAGGTAAAATCCCCTGAGGGATATTATAGGAATCTCTTATGAATTTTAATTGTTCGGATGGAACATTTTCAAATTCATAGGTTAAAACATCACTCTTATCGCCTAATTCCTTTAATCCTTCGATATTGTCGTATTCACTTACAATGACCTCGCTACAAACATAGCTTGCAGGGCATTTCGGGTTTGGGTCTAGACAAATAGATTCTGCCCCAAGCTCCTTTGCCGCCTCAGCTAGCATCATACCTAATTGTCCGCCGCCAATAATACCAATTTTCTTCATAATATCTCCTAAAAACGAAAAAACAACATTAGACTAATCTAGTGTTGTTCATTGCGCTTAAAAATACCATTACAGGGTAATGGCTTATTCATTTTATTAACGTTACTTCTTAGCTGTATCATGTAAACTCCTTCAAGTAGTCTCTTAATACTTTAAAAATAAGTTAATAGGTCATAAATAGTCCTCTAGTTTAAGGCCAAAGGGTAGAGACTTGTCCGCCATATCCGGACTATTATATCTATGCGCCAATAATATTTTATCATATTTATTTCTTTTCCAAAACAGAAAAAGGTGTATGTAAAACACTTACATTTTTATTTATCACTTTCCTCCTTTTACTTATGTAAAAAAGTGATATAATTTCAATTACAAGAATTGGAGGTGTTATCATGGAGGGAAAAATAGAAAACAAAATGACCGAAGGAAATCTTTTTTCTAATCTATTCTTCTATTCACTTCCAATTATATTATCCGGAATATTACAATTATTATATAATGCTGCAGATTTAATTGTTTGTGGCCAATTCGGTCACGAGCACGCAACAGGTGCTATTTCATCTACAGGCTCACTAATTAATTTAATTATCCAATTGTTTATGGGATTATCTGTTGGTGCGAATGTTATTATGGCAAGATGCTATGGCGCAAAGGATCAGGATAAGGCAGAAAGGGTTGTTTATACCTCGATGATATTTTCTGTAGTCTTTGGTATAATTTTAGGAGTTGTTGGAATGCTTATGTCAAGAACCTTCCTAGAATGGATGCAATCTCCTATAGAAACTATAGATCAATCGAGTGCATATTTATTCATTTATTTTATCGGCTTACCTTTTTCTATGATTTACAATTTCGGTGCTGCCATATTTAGAGCGATAGGTGATACAAAGCGTCCATTTACGTTTTTGGCACTTTCAGGAATTATTAATGTTTTATTAAATCTATTATTTGTTATTGCCTTTGATATGAACGTTGAGGGT
>JAFPSY010000177.1:0-1984 GCA_017413585.1 Acholeplasmatales bacterium | reverse complement strand
TACATTATATCGAAAGTAATTTATCTGTAGCACAATTATGTGATAAGGAGCTTTCTAAAAAATATATTGATATAATGAAGGAAAATAAGGTAGAGTCAAAATATATTAACCTTGAAATTACGGAATCTGCTGAATTAGATCAAAAGAATACCTTGACGACCAATTTAAGAAAATTAAAGGCAAAGGGTGTAATCTTCTCCTTAGATGATTATGGTACAGGCTATTCAAATTTAAATTATGTTGTAGAAATGCCTGCGGATATTATTAAGTTTGATAAGCAAATGATCGATGCATATTTCAATGCATATGATAATCCAACTGATGATAAAGCACAAAGATGTATGCGTGTTATGGAAACATCTATTGCAATGTTTAAATCATTAAAATTAGATATTGTATGCGAAGGCATTGAAAGACAAGCTCAAGAGGATGTGTTAAATAAAATGGGTGTTGATTACATTCAAGGATACCTACATTCTAAACCACTTTCAAAATCCGAATTTATTGATTTCATTCAAGAACATAATAATGGCATCAAAAAAGAAGAAGAAGTAAAATCAAAGAGAACGAAGAAAAAGCAATCCAACTAGGATTGCCTTTTTTGTCATATAATAAAAAACCAGAAGGCTTGATCTTCTGGTTTAATATTTCGATTATGCTCTGTTGTAGAACTCGACAATCTGCTGTTCATTGATTGTAGGTAAGAATTCGTTTCTTTCAGGAATTCTTACTAATGTACCAGCCATCTTGTCTGCATCGTAAGATAAGTACTCAGCACGAGCAAGCTTAGCCTCAAGTGCTGCCTTAATTACTACTAAATTCTTGGAAGTTTCCTTTACGGAAATAACCTGACCTGGCTTTACTCTGTAAGAAGCAATATCAACCTTCTTGCCATCTACAGTGATATGACCATGGTTAACTAGCTGACGAGCCTGAGGTCTTGTTGCAGCAAAACCTAAACGATAAACTAAGTTATCTAGACGGCACTCTAATAGCTTTAAGAAGTTAACACCAGTCTTACCTTCCATCTTTGCAGCTTCGTTGAATGTCTTAACGAACTGCTTCTCAGAAACACCATAAGTGAATCTAACCTTCTGCTTTTCATGTAACTGTGCAGCGTATTCCTTTTCCTTTGCACGCTTTGCACCATGCTGGCCAGGAGCATACTTTCTCTTGATTAATTCCTTTTCTGTTTCAGAAATAGAATAACCTAAACGACGAGAAACCTTCCAGCTTGAACCTGTGAATCTTGACATTTTAATGTCCTCCTAAATATATTTTATTTTTAGAGGGTAACGTCATGGCCCATAACTTTAGGATATCTTAAATAGAATGTTCACCATCAAGCAGCGAAGGTTACTAATGAAACCATATTGGCTTTAAGATATTTACTAAGGTATTTGGACTGCTGCCTTTTACCCACGCTATCACATTATATCATTTGAGGGTGCCTCTGTCAAACAAAAAATTATATTTTTTCTAAGAAACCTTCTAGAATATGGATAGCCGCCTCTAGGTTTTTCTTATCTACCTCATTAAAGCTATTTTTGTTTGGAGAATCTATATCCAAAAGGCCATAAAATTCATTGTGTACAAATATTGGTACGCATATTTCAGAATTTGATGCGTTATCGCATGCAATATGTCCCTTGAATTTATGTACATCAGAAACAAGGATTGTTTCCTTTTTGGTAGCACAAGCACCACATACTCCTCTATTTAGAGGAATTACCATACAAGCCACATGGCCTTGGAATGGTCCAAGCTTTAATACTCCATCCTTAAATAGATAAAAGCCTACCCAGTTAATTTCATCCATGTAATCATTAAATAATGCGGATGCATTGGATAATAATGTTACATCATAATCGATTCCATCTAACAGTGATGGAAGTGTATTTAATATCATTTCATAATCACGATTCATAATCTTTACCTCGTACATATTATATAGGATGTTCTCTTTTTATTAAAGAATAAAATT
>JAFPSY010000176.1:0-4832 GCA_017413585.1 Acholeplasmatales bacterium | reverse complement strand
ATGTCCTTAGCGGATGTATATGATGCTTTAGTATCGAAAAGAGTATATAAGGAGGAATATTCCTTCGAGGAAGCAAATAGAATCATATTGGAAAATATGGGTAAGCAATTTGACCCTAGGCTTGAAAAATATTATTTACAGGCAAGGGATAAAATTGAGGATTATTATAGAAAACTAAAGGAAGAAAAGAAGGATAGATAAGATAAAGAAAAAGTCCACCGCGGTGGACTTTTATCTTTGCTTTGGTGCGCTAAATAGTAATTCTTTAAATTCGTTTACTGGTAGAGGCTTTGCAAAATAATATCCTTGAATGATATCACACTCTGCATTTCTTAAGAACTCTACCTCACTTTCTTCCTCAATACCTTCTGCAACTACAATCTTGTTTAGCTTATGGCATAGGTTAATGATAGAAGAAACAATAATTTGGTTGGCTTCATCAAATCCACCACGGAAGAATTTTGCATCAATTTTGATGACATCAAAATCTAATTGGTGAATCATATTTAAGCTTGAATAGCCAGCTCCAAAGTCATCCATAGAGATATTAAAATCATTTTCGTGGAAAATCTTAATGAAGCTTGTGAAGGATTCTACATTATCGACTAATAATCCTTCTGTAATTTCAATTTCAATTAAATCATGAGGAATACTATATTTCTCAATAATAGCCTCATAATCCTTTATAAAGGATAAATCATGGAAATTACGCTTAGATAAATTGAAGGATACAGGAACACAAGGCTCATCGTTTTGAAGCATCTTAGAAATGATTTTACATGTTTGCTCAAACATATAAGCATCAAGCTTTACAATCTTACCATTTTCCTCAAATAGAGGAATAAATTTACCTGGTGGAATAATACCCTTAATTGGGTCTCTCCATCTACATAATGCCTCAGCACCTGCCCAAGCATTTTTCTTTAATCCCCACTTTAATTGTAGGAACACTTCAAATTCTTCGTTTTTTAATGCTTCCTCAAATCTACCATTTAGGTCATCTCTTTCCTTTTGTCTTGCAATCATTTGCTCATCATAGAAGGAGAAGGCATTATTTGATGTTGAATTTTTTTCACTATATTTTGCACAATCCATTTCACTATGTAGGTCAAGAGCGTGCTGATGATCTGTAATCTTTGTTCCATAGGAGAAGGTTAGCTTTTGATTGTTTTCAAAGGTGGTTTCTAATAAGGTATTATTTAATTCAGTTAATTTATATAATACCTCATCACTATCTCCCTTTAGAAGTAATAAGAATTTATCTCCATGCTGATATCCCGTTACATCAACATCGCTCATTTGGAATTGTTCAAATATTTTTCTTCCTATTTGATTTAGGATGGCATCACCGATTTGTGAGCCATAATCATTATTGATTTTGGCAAAGTTCTTAATATTCATAAAGACTAAGCCAAAGGTAGATTTTGTATTTTGTAATAATACAGCCTGTGCATCATAGAAGAATTGCTCCTCTCTATGTAGACCAGTCTTTTGATCAAATGCATTTTCTCTTTTACGTCTAATATATAATACGGTTACAAGCACGGATAATAAAACAACGAATATAGTTCCAACAAAAACGGAAACGAAGAATGCACCAATAGAAATATTCGTAAGATTAATTGTTTGATTTGTAAGCAAATATTTAGGAGCCATAAATACTAAGATATATGGGGAATCCTGATCACCATAGGATAATATGGATTTATAGAACATACCATCTCTATCGTTTGTTCCTGCATTGAATAGTTTACTTTCAGGATTTTGCATGAAATCTAGATATCTCTGATAATCCGGTTCACTTACCCAAACTTTCATTGCGTCTGTTAGATTTGTAAATTTCATTCCATCAAAATCCTCAAATCTCCACTTATGAACGCCAGAGGTATAGGTGATGATATCTCCATCTTGATTAAGAATTAGGGTTGTGGATTCATTGTTGTAAACATCAGAATGAATTGCACGCTCAAATTTCTCTATGCTAATAACACCAACAAATCCAGTAATTTTTGTATGATGTGTATTCTTTTGAAGCGGAATGATAAAATATAGATTTTCCTTTTGTGCATTTTGTAATCTTGCACCTGCAATCATTTCGTTTTCTTTGACATCCGTAATGCCGATATCAAATTCTAAATTGATGCCAAAATATGCTTGACCATCAAAAATTACACCGACATCATCAATGAAATATGGATCAATGATAATTGTACTTAATACCTCATTGACCTTTTCCTTTGAAATACTTCCATCAGTGTCCTCTAAATCCTTTTCTTCCATTAGGGTGCTAAAGATTGTGACATCCTGGAATGCAAATTCCATAGATGTAGTGACCGAATCGGCTCTTTGCATTCCTGAGTTATTGATTCTTACCTCTGCAATTTCTGTATAGGAAAGCTTTGTAACTCTGTTAAATTCAAAAGCGAAAATGGAAATGAATGTCATGATGAATACAAGAAGCACACTTAAAGAAATGGCCATTTTAATTCGAACACTTTGAATGTTTTGTTTAATCGTATTTACTTTATTTCTTATAATAAAAGCTGGAAGGTGCATAACATAACCTCCTTGTTTATGTATTTAAATAACTATCGTAATCTCTCACATTGATTATATCTTATTTAGCTTAAAAAAACAACAAATGTCTTTTTGGAGGCTCCTTTATAGAATTTTTAGAGGTCTAAATGTCTAAAAAATGAAATAACATTTCATTGTTTTGTTTTGAAAACATTTACTTACAGCAATTTGTGCGTTTTTGTTTAACACTTGTACTTTTTTGTGATACTATGTCTTTAAAATAAAATGAATATGGAGAGATTTTTTTATGGAAGAAAAAGAAAAGACTTTAGAGGTTACTCAAGAAGAATCTACCGAGGTCCAAGTAGAAGAAGAAAATGCGGAAGTAAAAGAAGATGAGCCAAAGAAGGAAAATAAGGTATTATCCTTCTTAATTACTACACTAAATGGTATGGCTTATGGTTTATTTGCCACATTAATCATTGGTACAATTATTGCTACCATTGGTGGTTTCTTCCCAGCCCCAGTAGTAGGAGAAGATGGCAATGTAGGCACATTCTTAAACACAGTTATTTGTAATGGTGCTAAGGCACTTCAGAATTTAACTGGCGCAGGCATTGGTGTTGGTATTGCGATTGCACTTAAGAAAAAGCCACTAGAAACTGTAGTTTTAGCTGGTGTAGGTGAGCTTGCTGGATATTTCTCACTATCAACAAAATTTGTTACGGAAGGCGTTGTAAACAATGGAACATTCCAAATTGGAGATCCATTAACGGTTTATTTAACTGTCATCGGTGTTGCTTTATTAATGAAGGTTGTATTAAGAAAGAAGACTCCTGTTGATATTTTAATTGTTCCACTATTTGCAGTTACCGTAGGATTAATTTTTGCATTATCCTTACGTTTCCCTGCAATATATGTAACATACGCTATTCAGTGGTTAGTTAATGCTGGTACAAATGCTGTTCCATTCGTCATGGGAATTGTAGTTGCTGTATTAATGGGTATGGCACTTACAGCTCCAATATCCTCAGCTGCAATTGCGGCAATGGTATTCATGCTACCTAAGGATGTATCTGTACAGGCTGCACTTGCTGATCCAAATTATTCAGGATTAGTTATTGCATCTGGTGCTGCAGTTGTTGGTTGCTGCTGTCAGATGGCTGGCTTTGCCGTTCAATCGAGAAGAGACAATAGTATTGGTATGGTAGTATCTATTGGAATTGGTACATCCATGCTACAGTTTAAAAATATTCTAAAGAAGCCTATCGTTTGGCTTCCAACCATAATTGCATCTGCGATTTTAGGTCCTATTGTAACCTGTGCATTTAATATTTATTGTGTTGGCTCAAGTGCTGGTATGGGTACATCTGGCTTGGTTGGTCAAATTGGTACATTCGCATCCATGGGAAATACTTGGCAGACATGGCTTGCAATATTTGGATTTGAAATTATCCTACCAACAGCCTTAGTATTTGGAATAGATTTATTATTCTATAAGCTTGGCTGGATTAAAAAAGGCGATTTAATTGTTTAAGAAATATGGGGAATTGTCGTGAAATTCGACAATTCCTTTTCTTTTTATGGTGTTTTATGATATAGTATTTATGTATATTTTTTAGGAGTTGATTTTATATGAGTTCAAGAAAGGTATCCTTATTATTATCTATCATTGGAGCACTAATGTTTATTGGTGGTACCATTTATTTTATTATAGGATTTGTACAAACAAAGGGTGCAATAGAGGGCTTAATAGATAAAGAAGAAATAACCTCTAAGGTTCAGCCATTTATTTCAAGTATGTTATTATGGGTATTAGGTAATTTCTTAATTGTAACCTTCGTCAATGGTGCTGCAGCAATGGCTTATTCTATGAAGAGTAATTTCTTTAAGGGTGATGCTTTATTTGTGGTAAAGATTGTTTTAACCTTTATCCCAATTATAATGTGTGGTGTTTATTTCTTAATTACTATGGCTTTAATGCCATAAAAAATATGCGTCTACAAGGACGCATATTTTTTTACATCGAATCTATTTCTTTTTTTAATTCCTCTAATATATCGCATTCCTTAATCGCACGAATAGGAACACCCTTTTTAAAGATGACAGCAGTACCCTTACCCCCGGCAATACCTAAGTCAGCTTCCTTGCCCTCACCAATACCATTGACAACACAACCTATGACAGCAACATGGATTTTTTTATTTACGGTATATAAATATTCCTCCACAGCCTTTGCGAGCGGAATTAAATCGATTTGTGTTCTACCACAGGTAGGGCATGAGGTTAATATAGGCATATTATCAATTAATCCT
>JAFPSY010000019.1:0-5026 GCA_017413585.1 Acholeplasmatales bacterium | reverse complement strand
GGGGTATTGAAACTATGATTCGTATGCATAACAGCATGGCAGAAAAGTTCCCTACTATTCCACTTAGATTCTCACTAAACTTATCTACTAAGCAGCTACTTGACCCTCAGCTTGCAAACTCATTCATTGAAATCATGAATAAGAACCAAGCTAAGCCTGAGTGGTTCATGCTAGAAGTTAATGACTTCATGATGGTAGAAAGAATCGCAGTAATCAAAACAAACATCTACAAGCTTCGTGACTACGGCTTCAAGATTGCAGTCGATGGCTTTGAGCTTGATGGACAATCTGTACAAAACATTCAGAAGTCCCCTGTCGATGTTATTAAGCTTGGTAGAAACTTCCTTAAGGATGTTGAAAACAACTTCATGAAGGAAAGATTCCTACAGATTTTGGTTAAATATGCAGAGGATAACAACAAGGAATTAATTTCTGAGGGTATCGAAACTGCAGAAATCACTAAGTACGTTAAGGAACAGAATGTATTCTTAGGCCAGGGTTACTATTTTGCTAAGCCATTAAGCGAAGAAGCATTCGAAGAATATATTGAAAAGCGTCAATATCAAGTATTACTTGATGATGTATCCGCTCTTGAGGATAATGAAGCATTATTCAAGGAAATGCATTCTGATGACGTAGTACCTGAAGAAGAGCATGAGGAAACTCCAGAGGAATACCTAGATCGTATTTCTAGAGAAACTCATACAAATAGTGATAATGACAATACTGAAGGAGACGATTTATTCGTGTCAAATCCTTCAGATGACGATCTATTAGTTTAAAAAGAACAAATAGACACATTTTAAAAAATGCCTAACAAAATTTCACATAATTAACGGATTTCACACCAAAATTGGTTGACAACGTTTTCTAAAGGCCCTATAATTCAAGTAGTCAAAGGCAAACCCGGCGTAAGTCGGCGACGCAAAGCTACAGGGACCAAAATAGGTCAGCCAGTTGTCATTTTGGAAGTGTAATCCAGAATGGCATTTTTATTTTCTAAGATGACGAAGGAGGTAGCCTAGATGCCAAATAAAATTGTATCATTATGGAGATCTAAGTTCTTTAAAATGGCACTATTGATCTTGCTGTTTGTTGCGGCTGCCTTGATTATCATGGCCATGTTGCTTGGACAACAAGCAGGACAATTCGTAATTCGAGCACAATCTGGTGATATTTCAAAATCTATTGCAGTAACAGAAGATTTAAATAATGAAGAAACTTACCAGCCAAGCTTAACTGTAAAGGGTATGGACCAGATGAATGATTATTCACCAGAATACTTCTTACAGGAGGATTATCAAACTTTAAGAAATCTTTGTTCAACACCTGGTTTACAAAATCATGATAATAATTCCTTATATATTTATACATTCTATATAATTAATAGATCGACATCTGGTGGTGTCGGTGTTAATGTAACATTAAAATATTCGAATGTTACAAAGCATTTAGATGAAATCGTTCGTGTATTAACCTATTATGAAACATACAATGTTTCTGACCCACAGGTTTATCAGAAGCCTGATTCACTTGAAAGAGCACAGCATGTTTCTGATGAGCTTCATAAAGATGATGCTGAAAAGCCTGTGATTACAAGTATTGATTATCCAAGATATATCCTAACACCTAATCCATTTGCTGATTCGGCAAATAATTCCCAAGGTACAGTATTTAATAATCAACAAATTAATATTGGTTATGATAAGGGTATGAATTATGTAAAATATTCCGTTATGTTCTGGCTTGAGGGTGATGATCCTGATTCATCATTTTTTGGAAATCAATTATTTAGTGGAACTATTAAATTTGATATGACAATTGCCGTATCAATGTAATTACTTTAATTCCTAGTAAAGGAGGTTGAGGTATGAAAAGTAATATAGCAAGAAAGTTAATAATGGGCCTTGCTGCAACTTGTGCAACAGCCGTTTGTCTAACCTCAACTACCTATGCGTGGTTTGCAAAGAATGCAAATGCGTGGACTGAGGAATTCACAATTAGGCTTCACACAGAAGAAGGACTTGAAATCTCTGTAGATGGAATAAATTATTATGATACCATCACAAAGAGTCAATTAACTAAGGCAATCGCACTTCAAAGATATAATCTAGTAAATGACGAGGATAAGACCTATGCTGAATTAACTGAAGCTGAGGTTAATTCCTATGGAGCTACAAGCTTATCTCCTGTATCACCAGATTCCAATTGGAATTTCTGGGGCTACAATACAGTAGATTATGCAGTTGAAGATCCAAATGAATATATTGATGGTGCATATTACATGCCAGTAAATTTAACAGAAAAGAAAGCGACAGCTTCTTATCTAAAATTTGATTTATATTTTAGAGCAATTCCATCATCCAATGATCCAAAGGATTCCTACAAATTAATATTTGCAGATGAGGCTCATGATGAAGGAATGGGTGTATCCTACATTAAGGGTGAGAATTCAACAATTAAGCTTCATAATGAGCTTAAGGTATTAGAATCTAAGGATACAAGAACTCTTGGACCTACCGATGTGTTAGGTACATATAAATCTGGAGATGAAATTGAAGTCAATCCAGCAAATGCAATGCGAATTGGTGTTGCTGGAAATACTAATAGAATTTATGAACTAAATGAAGGATTAGGCTCTAGTGCATACTTGAATGCACCTCTGGGATTACATGATCCTAATACTAATCCAATGGTAACTTATTTCAATAATACTCACCAAAGAGCTAATCTATATTTAAGAGATTATGCAACAGAGTATGTTGAAACAGTTAAGAATTTTGATGGCTTAGAATCCTTAGGTAATTTCACAAGAGATTCCCAAGGTAATTATAATGTCGTAACTGCTACATTCTATGTTTGGTTAGATGGATTTGATGCAGATTATCTAGAAGGTGTAGATACAAATTCTATTCGCTTCTTCCTAAATTTCACAAAGGTGGAGGGATAGAGTATGAAACAAAAAGCACTTAAGTTAATTTTATCTGGGGCAGCTTCCTTAGCCCTAGCAGTATCCTTAACCGCTACAACATTTGCCTATGTATTAATTGGCAATAATGTAGTAGTAGAAGAATTTGATTTTGAGGTTGAAGGTCAGGAAGGTTTACTTATCTCGCTAGATGGTGAAAACTTCAGCCAAGATATTACTTCTGAGCAATTAAAGATTGCAATCGCAGGCTCAGTTGAAGAATTTGACAAAAATAGAATTATCGGTACTACCGTAAAGCATTACTTAGGTAATGCAGTTGTTGATCAAAATGGTCTAAATTTCACAAAGGAAATTATAGATTATGATATAACAACAGATACCTATAGCAGAAACTTTAAGGGTGCCATTCCAAATAAGGATTATATCAAATTTGATTTATGGTTTAAGGCATTAAATACAAAAACCACTGCAACAAATTTTGAATTATCCTTTGGTGAAAGAACTTATATATCTGCCCCAACATCTGAGGTTGAGTTATATAACAGTTTTAATACTTATACTCAAAATGCTCAGGGCAAATATGAAAAGACCTCTTATACGCAAGGAATGAAGCTTAAACAGAACGTAGCAAACGCAATGCGTATGGGAATCTACAACGAAGACGAGACGAATAAACTCTCTGTCTATGAAGTAGTTGATGATGATGACTTAGGTTCAGCAGCAATCGAAGGAAAGATTGATGCAAAGCATGATCCTTATTCATCTATCATGATAAATTATTATAATGTATTGTTCCCTAGATATCCATTTAGCAATGGTACACTTGTAGATGATAAATTAGATACAAGTGATAACAAGCTAAAGCATGTCGAAGGTGCAGAGGATGGCGAAGCATTCAATACCAAATCTAATTACGGTACTAAGGATGCTCAAGGAAATTGGAATGGCCAAAGGGTTGGTTCATTCACTACTCAAGATACACTAAAGATTACAGTTTACATTTGGCTTGAGGGCTGGGATGCAGATTACCTAATCGGCACTACAGTTGAAGGCGCAAAGCTAAAGTGTGGACTTGAGTTCAACCTTGCAGAAGTCTAATTAATTCGCTTTAGATAGCCAAAGGCTATTTAAATAAATGACATGAACTCCCCATGTCAAAATCAGCATAGCTGAAATAAAAAGAAAAGGAGGTATTATGAAGCTCTTAAGAAAAACGATCATGGGCGTATGTGCACTAACATGTACCGCAGTAACCTTCACAACAGCAACGTATGCGTGGTGGAAGAACTATCAGAATGCAACCATACAGGGCCTAAACATTACCGCAAATAGCGGACTTGGCTTTATGGTTTCCGTAGATGGCATCAACTACAAAAACGATTTGACGAAGGAAGAAATCCTGGGTGCAATGCTAGTGAGGTATTCTCCGAACGAATTTGGATTTAACCCAGTTGATGGTAAATTATATACTAAGACTGCAAATCCTGTCTTCGATGAAAACCAAAACCTAACCGGTTATACATATGAACTAGATCAACCAGCAAGTACTCAAACAGTTGCAGATGCTATAAAGAATATAGAGTTAATGCCGCTTACATCCTTAGATGGAGTTGGTATTACCGACCTATATAATTCTACAGCAACTGCAGAAAGTGGAAGATTCATAGAATTCCAGGTATATTTCAAGACTGTTGGAAATCGAGGAGAATTCAAACAAGCAACGAGTGTAGAAGCAGGTAAACGTTACTATTCTTATACGGACCCTTATTATGTTCCATTATCTGAATTAAGTATTACCTTAGTTAATACATTAGATACAAATGGAGATCAGATACCTGATGAACCAGATGTCAGTCAGTATTATTACAAGATCAATGGAAATGATGATAGCGAAGCGTATAAGACAAATTTAGCTCATTATAATAAGAATTATACCTATTATAAGGAATTCCATCATGTAATAGATATTACCGAAGATGCACAGAATTTACTTGGTAACGAACCAATCTATGAAATGACAAATGGATATATGTATGAGATTTATCTTAATGGTGAAGAACAAACTTCAGATGCATTATTCGATAATGGTACATTAAT